>NZ_JBSFWU010000018.1:0-87555 GCF_053594995.1 Streptomyces sp. NPDC002536 | reverse complement strand
TTCGCGCTCCGTAGTCGGACGATCTCTGTCATGTGTCTGGTGTGACGCACGAGGCGAAGTTATGCTCCCTGCGTGGAGCTTGAGACGCGCAGTTCCCCGCGCCCCTTACGGGGCGCCTGGTCGCGCCCACGCGGCGGAGCCGCATATGTGAACAGCCCCGCGCCCCTGACGGGGCGCCCGTCTTACGGGGTCGGCGGCAACGCCCTCAAGAGGGCGTCCAGTGCCCCCGCAAACGCGTGGTCCGGCGGGGTGCCGTAAGCAATGATCAAGCCGTCCCCCGCGGAAGCGGACCCGTGCCGGAAGCGGCTCACGCCCTCCACCGCGAGGCCCTGCCAGGCCGCCGCCTGGACCACGGACCGCTCGGTGCCCGGCGGGAGTTCGAGCACCGCGTGCAGGCCGGCGGCGATGCCGGTGACACGGACGTGCGGCGCCTGCTCGGCCAGCGCAGCGACGAGCGCGTCGCGGCGGCGCCGGTAGCGCTGGCGCATCGAGCGCAGGTGACGGTCGTACGCACCCGACGTGATGAACTCCGCGAGCGTGAGCTGGTCGAGGACGCTCGTCCCCCAGGCCCCGTTGCGCTTCACGTCCAGCACCTCGTCCCGCAGCCGGTCCGGCAGGACCAGCCAGCCGAGGCGCAGCCCGGGGATCAGGGACTTGCTCGCGGTGCCGCAGTAGACGACGTCGTCCGGGGCCAGCCCCTGCAGCGCCCCGACCGGCTGACGGTCGTAGCGGAACTCGCCGTCGTAGTCGTCCTCCAGGATCACCCCGTCGGTGCGGGCCGCCCAGTCGACGACCGCGGCCCGGCGGTCGGGATGCAGGGGGACGCCCGTGGGGAACTGGTGGGCCGGGGTGAGCAGGACGGCCCGGACGTCCGGCCGGCCGTCCAGCGCGCGGACGTCGGCGCCGTGCCCGTCGACCGGGAGCAGCACGCCGCGCAGGCCCGCCTCCTCGATCACCTCGCGGTGGTACCCGAGCCCGTGGTCCTCGACGCCGATCTCCTCGGTGCCGCGTGCCCGCAGCGCCCAGCTCAGCATGCCGAGCCCCTGCTTGAAGCCCGCGCAGATCACGATGCGTTCGGGGTCGGCCCGGACGCCGCGGGCCCGGGCCAGGTAGTCGGCGAGGGCGGCGCGCAGCTCGGGGCGGCCGCGCGGGTCGCCGTAGCCGAAGGCCTCGTGCGGGGCCGCGGTGAGGGCGCGGCGGGCGGCGGAGAGCCAGGCGGCACGGGGGAAGGCGGAGACGTCGGGGGTGCCGGTGCGCAGGTCGTAGGCGGGGCGTTCGGGGGCGCGCAGCGGGGCGAGCCGCCGGGCGGGCGGGCGCGGCGGGGCGGCGCGCTCGGCGACCCGGGTGCCGGAGCCCTGCCGGGCGGTGAGCCAGCCCTCGGCGACCAGTTCGGCGTAGGCCTCGCCGACGGTGTTGCGGGCCAGCCCGAGATCGGCGGCGAGCGAGCGGGAGGAGGGCAGGCGGGTGCCGGGCGCGAGGCGGCCGGAGCGCACGGCGTCGCGCAGGGCGCGGGTGAGGGCGGCGCGCACGCCGTGGCCCTTCCCGGGCAGGTCGAGGTGGAGGTCCATTCCCGGGACCGAAGTGGCCCTGTCTTCCGGCATGGAAGTGGACCATACACGTGGGCTACTGCCGATCTAGAGTCGGTCGCATGACTGCTCCTCTGACTGCTCCTCGCATGCGTTTCATCCAGCACGCCCCCGATGTCTACGAAGCGACCCTCGCCCTCACCCAGGCCGCCAAGAAGGACCTGGACCCGACCCTGGTCGAACTGGTCCTGCTCCGCGCTTCCCAGGTCAACCACTGCGCGTTCTGCATCGACATGCACGCCACGGACGCGCGCAAGGCGGGCGAGAGCGAGCAGCGCATCAACCTGCTCAACGCCTGGGAGGAGGCCGGCGGGATCTACACCGAGAAGGAGCGGGCGGCGCTCGCCCTGACGGAGGCCGTGACCGTCCTGACGGACGGCTTCGTTCCTGACGAGGTGTTCGAGCGGGCTGCCGCGCACTTCTCCGAGCCCGAACTGGCCCGGCTCGTCTCGCTGATCGCCACGATCAACGTCTGGAACCGCATCAACGTGGCGTTCCGCACTCCCGTCGGGCACATGCGATGACGGCCGCCGCCGCTGCCTTCCGCGCCCTGCACCACGGCCGTGCCGCGGACGACCCGCTCGTCCTGCCCGGCCCGTGGGACGCCGCGAGCGCGCGGGCCTTCGCGGAGGCCGGGTTCCGCGCCCTGGCGACGCCGAGCGCGGGGGTCTCGGCGTCGCTCGGGTTCGCGGACGGCACCGCGCCGCCCGCGGAGATGTTCGCGGCGGTGGCGCGGATCGTGCGCGCCGTGCAGGCGGACGGGGTGCTGGTCACCGCGGACCTGGAGGACGGCTACGGGCTCGCGCCGCGGGAGTTGGTGGAGCGGCTGCTCGAAACGGGCGCGGTGGGCTGCAACCTGGAGGATTCCGCACGGGATTCGGGACGGCTCACGGACCCTCAGGAGCAGGCGGACCGACTGGCGGCCGTGCGGGCCGCCGCCGGCGACGCGGTCGTGGTGAACGCCCGCGTCGACACCTTCCTGAAGGGCGGGACCGGGCTCGGCCCCGCCGTGGAGCGGGGTCGTCTCTACGCGGCCGCCGGGGCCGACTGCGTCTACCCGATCCTCGCCCCGGGCGAGTTGCTCGCCCCGCTGGCGGAGGCGATCGGGCTGCCGGTCAACGCGATGGCCCGGGACGGGGGGCCCTCACCGCGGGAGCTGGGGCGGCTGGGCGCCGTCCGGATCACCTTCGGCGGCGGGCTGTTCCGGCGGGCGCTCGCGGGTGTGGCGGATATGGCAGCAGGATTGCGGAACGATTTGCCCCCTGCAGCGCTCTAGCCAGGTGCGCACCGGTCTGCCGGTGCTGCTGGACCGGTGCGTCCAGGCCGAGACGTCGCAAGGGTTTGCAGTTCCATGGGTCTGACGAGTGACACGCTCCTGATATGTGCCGTGCTGTGCACGGCGCTGATGTTCGCAGTCACGGTGTGGCTGTGGCCGCGGCTGGTGCGCCCGGGCGCGAGACAGGTGCTGGGGCGGGCGGGGATGCTCGTCGTCGTGCAGGCCTTCGTGTTCGCGTCGGTCGGGCTCGTGGCCAACCGCAGCTTCCTGCTCTACAGCTCGTGGGAGGACCTGCTCGGCCAGACCAAGCAGCAGGCGGCGGCGCCCGTCGGGGCCGCGGCCGTGCAGGTCATCGGGCGGCAGGCCCCGGAGGTGCCCGGCGGCTCGAACCCGCGCGGAGGCGGCGTGATCGAGAAGATCACGCTGCACGGCGAGCTCTCCCGCACCGCCGTCCAGGCGTACGTGTACCTGCCTCCGGAGTACTTCCAGAAGGGCAACGAGCAGCGGAAGTTCCCCGCGTCCGTCGTGCTGACGGGATATCCGGGAACGGCGGAGAACCTGCTCAAGGGGCTGCGCTACCCGAAGACGGCGTGGACGCAGGCGAAGCAGAAGAAGATGCAGCCGATGATCCTGGTGATGATGCGGCCCACCATCGCACCCGTCAACTCCCAGTGCATCGACGTCCCCGGGGGCCCGCAGAGCGAGACCTTCTTCGGCAAGGACGTCACCAAGGCGATCTCGAGCACCTACCGCGTCGGCACCTCCCCGAAGAACTGGGGCATCATGGGCGACTCGACCGGCGGCTACTGCGCGCTGAAGATGGCGCTGCAGCACCCGGAGACGTACGCGGCCGGGGTGGGCCTGTCAGCGGACTACAAGCCGGAGATCGACGGCGACTCCGGTGACCTCTACAAGGGGAACAAGAACGAGGAGAAACGATCCGACCTGCTGTGGAGCCTGGACCACAAGCCGCAGGGCAACTCCTCGTTCCTGGTCACGTCCTCGCTGAAGGGCGAGGGGAACTACAAGGACACGCTGCGGTTCATCAAGAAGGTGAAGGCGCCCGCGCACGCTTCGTCGATCATCCTCGACAGCGGCGGTCACAACTTCAACACGTGGCGGCGGGAGATTCCGCCGGCGCTGAAGTGGCTCAGCGGGCGGCTCGCCCCGTAAGGGGCGCGGGGAACTGCGCGACCAGCCGAGGACGGCCCGCAGTTCCCCACCACGTCCCTACCGGGGCAGCCACGCCTTCCACACGTCCGGGTGCCGCTGCACCCACTTCTTGGCCGAATCGTCCGGTGAGAGCTTGTCCTCGGCGATCATCTGGGCGACCTCGTTCTGATCGGCCTTCGTCCAGTGGAAGTTCCGCAGGAAGTCGGCGGCCTTCCCGCCCTTCTTCTCGAAGTCCGTGTTCAGGAACTTCTTCAACTGGGACGTCGGATAGGCGCAGTCGATCGTCGACGGATCCTTCAGCCCCTTCGCCGCACACGCATCCGTGTACTCCGGGAGCTTCACCTCCACCATCGGCACCTCGTTGAAGAGCCACTGGGGCTCGTACCAGTAGGTGAGGAACGGCCGCTTCTCCTTGGCGAACTGCTTGATCTGGGTGATCTGCGCCGCCTCGGAACCGGCGAAGACCACCTGGTAGTTCAGGTTCAGGTTCTTCACCAGCGCCTTGTCGTTCGTGACGTACGACGGCGAGCCGTCGAGCAGCTGGCCCTTGCCGCCGCTCTCCGCGGTGCGCAGCTGGGACGCGTACTTGTCGAGGTTCCGCCAGTCCAGCACGTCGGGGTGTGCGTCCGCGAAGTACTTCGGGACCCACCACCCGATGTGGCCGGTGACGCCCAGGTCGCCGCCGGGGGTGACCGTCTTCTTGTCGTCGACGTACCGCTTCTCCTGGTCCGGGTGGCCCCAGTCCTCCAGGATCGCGTCCACACGGCCCTGGCTGAGGGCGTCCCAGGCGGGGACCTCGTCCACCTGAACCGTGTCGACCCGGTAGCCGAGCTCGTGCTCCAACAGGTACTGCGCGACGGCCGCGTTGGCGCGGGCGCCCACCCACGACTGCACGGACAGGGTGACGGTCTTCGCACCCGCCGCATTCGCATACGGCGAACCCTGCTTGGTCATGTCGGCCGCACCGCACCCGGTGGCGGTGGCCAGCAGGCCGAGTGCCGCCACGGCGGTCAGAACCTTGCGCGTTCTCTTACGCGTCGCCATCACGGACTCCCTTCGTCGGCTGCGTGACCCGGTCGAGCATCAACCCCAGGCAGGCGATGGCGACTCCCGCCACCAGACCGGTCGCCAGGTCGCCCTGGGCCAGGCCGAAGACGACGTCGTAGCCGAGCGCGCCGCCGCCGACCAGGCCGGCGATGATGACGACGGAGAGCACCAGCACCACGGCCTGGTTCACCGCCAGCAGCAACTGGGGCCGGGCCAGCGGGAACTGGACCTGCCGCAGCTGCTGCCCGCCCGTCGCGCCCAGCGAGCGGGCGGACTCCAGGGCGCCGGGGTTCACCTGGCGCAGGCCCTGACCGACGATGCGGACGACGGCCGGCAGCGCGTAGACGATCGCCGCCGCGGCACCCGGAGCACGGCCGACGCCGAACAGGGCGACCACCGGGATCAGGTAGACGAACTGCGGCATCGTCTGGCACACGTCCAGCACGGGCCGCAGCAGCCGCTCCACGCGCGTGCTGCGCGCGGCGCCGACGGCCACGGCGAAGCCGAGGACGAGCGTGACGGCCACCGCGGCCAGCACCTGGGAGAGCGTGTCCATGGACGCGTCCCAGCGGCCCAGCACGCCGATCAGCGCGAGCGAGAGCACCGCGGTCAGGGCGGTGCGCCAGGTGCCGATCAGCCAGGCGAGCGCGGCGACGAGGAGCAGCGCGGCCCACCAGGGCAGGCCCTGGAGCCCGGAGCGCAGCGGGTCGAGCACCCAGCCGGTGTAGTGCGCGGCCCAGTCGGCGGTGCCGCCGATGCCGGGCAGGCCGGAGTAGAGGTGATCGACCATCCAGTCCTTGGCCGTGTTGACGGGCGCGGCGATGGCGACCGTCCAGCGGTCGGGCCAGGTGTGGCCGGCCGACAGCAGGGCGGTGGCCGCCAAGGCTGCGAGGCCGGCGGTCCACACCGTGATCTTCCGGGTGCGGGCCGTGGGTGGGGTGTGCCCACCCGTTCCGCCCTGCGGAACGCCTGCCCACACCCCGGGGCGGCCCGCCGTCGTGCGGTCGAACACGATCGCCAGCAGCACGATCGGGATGCCCGCCGCCAGTGCGCTGCCGACGTCGACCGTCGACAGCGCCTGGTAGACGCGGTCGCCCAGGCCGTCCGCGCCGATGACCGACGCGATGACGGCCATCGACAGCGCCATCATGATCGTCTGGTTGACGCCGAGCAGGAGTTCGCGGCGGGCCAGCGGCAGCCGGGCCGTCAGCAGGCGCTGCCGGGCCGTGGCGCCGAGCGAGTCGACGGCCTCCAGGACGCCCTTGTCGGTGCCGCGCAGGCCGAGTGCCGTGAGCCGGGCCATCGGCGGGGCGGCGTAGACGACCGTGGCCAGGACCGCGGGCGCGACGCCGATGCCGAAGACCAGCACGACGGGGAGCAGATAGGCGAAGGCGGGCAGCGCCTGCATCGTGTCCAGGACCGGGCGCAGCGCGCGGAACGTGCGGTCCGACAGGCCGGCCGCCAGGCCGAGCAGGGCGCCGACGGCCACGGACACGGCGACCGCGACGATCATCAGCGCGAGCGTGCGCATCGTCGGCACCCACATGCCGAGCGCTCCGCACACGGCGAAGGACAGCAGCGCGGTGACCGCGGCCCGCACGCCCGCGGCCCGCCAGGCCAGCAGGGCGGCGCCGGCGGTCACGCCCGCCCAGCCGAGGGCGAGCAGCACCACGTACACCGCGTGGATCGCGGTGATGATGGCGGCGCTGATGTGCCCGAAGAAGTACAGGAACAGCCAGTGGCTGTCACGGTTGTCGATGATCCAGTTGCTGGTGCTCTTGAGCGGGCCGTCCAGGGAGACGGTCAGCGCGTGCGGCCAGCTGCCGCTGCCCCAGCGGGCGTCGGCGAAGGGGACGAGCACCGCCGCGACGGCCGCGAGCAGCAGGAGCTTGCGGACGGCGCGGTGGCGAAGGACGGTCCGGACGGGGGAATCCGCGGCCGGAACCGTCGCGGTGGTGCTGCTCATGCGGCGGCCTTCTCCTCGGTCCGGCCCCCGGTTCCCAGCCCCGCGACGACGCGCAGCAGGCTCTTGAAGTCCACGACCCCCAGGCAGCGTTCACCCTCGACGACCCGGGCCGGCCCGCCGGTGCGGGCGACCGTCTCGATGGCCTCGGCCACGGTCGTGGCCGGGTGCAGGGCGGGCCCGTCCTCGGCCTCGTGGGCGTCCCCGACCGGGCGCATGGCGCGCCGGACGCTGAGGACCTGCTCGCGCGGCACGTCCCGGACGAAGTCGCGCACGTAGTCGTCGGCGGGCGAGCCGACGATCTCCTCGGGGGTGCCGCACTGCACGACCCGGCCGTCGCGCATCAGCGCGATGCGGTGGCCGACGCGGAGCGCCTCCGCGAGGTCGTGGGTGATGAAGACCATGGTGCGGCCCTCTTCGCGGTTGAGGCGGACGACCTCTTCCTGCATGTCGCGGCGGATCAGCGGGTCGAGCGCGCTGAACGGCTCGTCGAAGAGCAGCACTTCGGGGTCGGCGGCGAGGGCGCGCGCCAGCCCGACGCGCTGCTGCTGCCCGCCGGAGAGCTGGCTGGGGCGGCGCCCCTCCATCCCCGCGAGCCCGACCTTCTCCACCATCTCGGCCGCGCGGGCGCGCCGTTCGGCCCTGCCCACGCCCTGGATCTCCAGCCCGTAGGCGACGTTGTCGAGCACCGTGCGGTGCGGGAGCAGCCCGAAGTGCTGGAAGACCATGGCGGCGCGGTGCCGGCGCAGGTTGCGCAGGGCGCCCTTGTCCATGCCGCGCACGTCCTCGCCGTCGATGGCGATGGTGCCGCTGGTCGGCTCGATGAGCCGGGTCAGGCAGCGGACGAGCGTGGACTTGCCGGACCCGGACAGCCCCATGACGACGAAGCACTCGCCGGGCCGCACGTCGAACGACACGTCCCGCACGGCGACGGTGCACCCGGTCTGCTCGCGCAGCGCCTCGGCCGACAACTCGGCGAGCCCGCTGCCGGGCACGCGGTCGGCCTTCGGCCCGAAGACCTTCCACAGGTTGCGGACGGAGAACACGGGGGGCTCGCCGCCCCGGGCCGGGGCGACGGGCGGTTCGCCGGACCTGTGCTCTTGCCACTGCGGGTCGTCCGTGGCCGCTCGCGCAGTTCCCCGCGCCCCTTCGGGGCGCGTGCCCACTGCGGCGGCACCGTTCACGGCGGAGCCGTTCGCGCCCGCCCCCGGGTGGGAGTCCTCCTGGCACGGCCTCGGCACGCGGGCCGTCATCACCGCCGTCGCGGTGCGGGTGCCGGTCACCGTTCCACCCCCTCCTCGGAGCCTGCTGCAAGCATCTCGGCGCACTTCTCCCCCACCATCAGCACGCCGATCATCGGGTTCACCGCGAACATCGTCGGGAAGACCGACGCGTCCGCGATGCGGATCCCCTCCAGGCCGCGGATCCGCAACTGCGGGTCCACCACAGCCGTTTCGTCCAGGGCGGAGCCCATCCGGCAGGTGCCCGCCGGGTGGTAGACGGTGTGCGCGACCTTGCGCGCGTACTCGCTCAGCTCCTCGTCCGAGGTGATCTCCGGGCCGGGGCACACCTCGCGCTTCAGCCAGCCCGCCAGCGGAGCGGTCCCGGCTATCTCGCGCGCGATCCTGATGCCGTCGACGAGGGTCTGCCCGTCGTAGTCGTCCTCGTCCGTGAAGTAGCGGAAGTCGAGGGCCGGCTTGACCTCGGGGTCGGCGCTGGTGAGGTAGACGCGGCCGCGGCTGCGGGACTTGGGGATGTTCGGCGTCATCGAGACACCGTGCTCCGGCTTTTCGTAGCCCAGCCGCTCCGGGTTGTCCGTGAACGGGATCTGGTAGAAGTGGAACATCAGGTCGGGGCCCCGGGATTCGGGGTCGCGCCGCACGAACAGGGCCGCGTCCGAGTCCATCGCCGAGTTGTCGGGGATCGGGCCGTCCGTCTCCCAGACGATCACCGACTCCGGGTGGTCCAGCAGGTTCTCGCCGACGCCCGGCAGGTCGTGCACGACGGGGATGCCCAGCGCCTCCAGGTCCGCCTTCGGGCCGATGCCCGAGTGCATCAGCAGCCGCGGCGAGTCGATCGCGCCCGCGCAGACGAGCACCTCGCGCGCGGCCTCGACCAGGATCTCCGCGCCGTCCTTGGTGCGGACGTGCACGCCCTTGGCCCGGTTGCCGTCCAGCTCCAGCCTGTGGGCCCAGGTCTCCAGCATCAGCGTGAGGTTGGGGCGGTCCCCGGCCTCGATGTGCGGGTGGAGGTAGGCCACGGAGGCGGACGAGCGCTTGTTGTTCTCGGGGTGGTACGCGAGGTCGAGGAAGCCGACGCCCTCGTGGAACGGCTCCTTGTTGAAGCCCTCCACGCGCGGCACGCCGATCGCCTTCTGCGCGGCCTCGACGAAGTCGCGGGCGATGGCGTTCCGGTCCTTCTCGTGCACCGGGACGATGTTGTTGCGCAGCTTGTGGAAGTACGGGTCCATGGACGCGTGGTCCCAGCCCTCGGCACCCGCCTCGGCCCACTCGTCCCAGTCGCCGGGCAGCGGCTTGAAGGAGATCAGGGTGTTGTGGGACGAGCAGCCGCCCAGCACCTTGGCGCGGCTGTGCAGGATGTGCGAGTTGCCGCGCGGCTGTTCGGTGGTGGTGTAGCCGTAGTCGAGGTCGCCGCCGAGCAGGCCGAGCCAGCGGCGCAGGGTCAGGACGTCGTCGCGGTCGATGTCCGAGGGGCCGCCCTCGATGACGGCGACGGTGACGTCGGGGTCCTCGGTGAGACGCGAGGCGATGACGGAACCGGCGGTTCCGCCACCGATGACCACGTAGTCGTAGACGGGCATGCGGTGAACTCCTTGCGGGGCCGGGGGGATCGGGGAGACCGGGGGCGGTCGGAGGCTCAGCCTGCGAACCAGCGCACCGGCTTCGGCGCGAGGTTCTGGTACACGTGCTTGGCCTCGCGGTACTCGGCGAGCCCCGAGGGCCCCAGCTCCCGGCCGATGCCGGACTTGCCGAAGCCGCCCCACTCCGCCTGCGGCAGGTAGGGGTGGTAGTCGTTGATCCACACGGTGCCGTGGCGCAGCCGCCCGGCGACCCGGCGCGCCCGGCCCGCGTCCTTGGTCCAGACGGCGCCGGCGAGCCCGTACTCGGTGTCGTTGGCGAGGGCCACGGCCTCGTCCTCGGTGCGGAAGGTCTCGACGGTGAGGATGGGCCCGAAGGTCTCCTCGCGGACGACCTTCATCCGGCGGTGGCAGCGGTCCAGCACGGTCGGCGCGTAGAAGTAACCGGTCGCCGGGCGCACCGCGTTCGGCTCGGGCCGGACGCCGCCGCTGCGCAGCACCGCGCCCTCGTCGAGCGCGGAGGCGACGTAGGCCTCCACCTTCGCCAGCTGCTGCGCGGAGACGAGGGGGCCGCACTCGACGCCCTCCTCGGTGCCGCGGCCGAGGCGGATGCGGTCGGCGCGGCGGGCGAGTTCGGCGACGAACCGCTCGCGCACCGACTCCTCGACGATGAGCCGGGCACCGGCCGAGCACACCTGGCCGCTGTGGATGAAGGCCGCGTTGAGGGCCTGGTCGACGGCGGTGTCGAAGTCCTCGTCGGTGGCGCAGGCGTCGGCGAAGACCACGTTGGGGTTCTTGCCGCCGAGTTCGAGCGCGACCTTCTTCACGCCGGGCGCGGCGGCCTGCATGACCCTGGTGCCGCTGGCGAGCCCGCCGGTGAAGGAGACGAGATCGACGCCCGGGTGCTCGGAGAGCCGGGCGCCCACCGGGTCGCCCGCGCCGGTCACCAGGTTGGCGACACCGGCCGGCAGACCGGCCTCGGCGAGCAGCCGGATCAGGTGCACGGTGGACAGCGGCGTCACTTCGCTGGGCTTGATCACGAACGTGTTGCCCGCGGCCAGCGCCGGGGCGATCTTCCAGCTGGCCTGCAGCAGCGGGTAGTTCCACGGCGTGATCAGCGCGCAGACGCCGACGGGCTCGTGGACGACGACGCTGTGCACGTCCGGGGAGCCGGTGTCGACGACGCGGCCGCCGCTCTCGTTGATGACGAGATCGGCGAAGTAGCGGAAGGCGTTGGCGACGTCGTCGACGTCGACACGTCCCTCGGCGAGGGTCTTGCCGGTGTCGCGGCTCTCGGTGAGCGCGATCTCCTCGCGGTCGCGCTCCAGGAGCTCCGCGACCCGGCGCAGCACACGGGCGCGCTCGGCGACGGGGGTGTGCGGCCAGGTGCCCTCGTCGAAGGCGCGGCGGGCGGCTTCGACGGCGGCGTCGGCGTCGTCGGCACCGCCTTCGGCCACGACGGCAAGCGTCTTGGCGTCGGCGGGATCGAGCACCTCCCGCTGCGCGCCGGATGCGGCGGGGCGCCACACGCCGTTCACATGGACGGTCTCGGCTGACGACATGACCTTGCTGCCCTCTTTCCCTGTTCGGCGATCAACGGGTGGCGCCTTACCGGGAGGCGGCGACTTATGCGTCGCCGTTCACAAAGAGTGATGCGTGTCACTTCGTGTTACGGGTGTGCCGGGGCCCTCCGCCCCCGGTTGTCTGCGGGCCGTCCGTGGCTGGTCGCGCCCACGCGGCGGAGCCGCACAATGTCACCGCCCCGCGCCCCTTACGGGGCGCGGTCCCTCAGCTCGTGCAGTAGCCAACAGGGCAGAACCCCGTCACCACCCTCCGGAAGATCTCCTGGTGCGGCACCCAGTCCGCCGCCGGCCCGCCCACCAGCAGCGCGTACCGGTTCCGGTCCGGCGCGGTGTACGCGTAGATCACGACGCGCCGCGCGCTCCCGTCGTCCCGCGTGTACGTGTACTCGAACTGCGCCGCATCCCCGCTCAGCCGCATCAGGGCGATCCGCTGGTAGCCGGGGTTGCCGGAGACGTCCTTCTCCGTCGCCGACAACGCCCCGTACGAGTCCACGCCGGACTCCGTCATCCGGAACACCTGGATCACGCTGCGGTCGTCCGCCGGCTTGTAGAAGACACTGCTGCCGCTCGTGGACCGCAGCCACCCCGCCGGCACGTCCAGCCGGAACCCGGCCGGGTCCTGGGTCCGCACGTACCCGGCGGCCGTCGACGCCGGGGCGGACGGCGGCGGCGTCCCGAAGGTGCCCGGCGCCGGCGTGCTCGCACCCGGCGCCACCGACGACGGCACCGACGACGGCACCGCTTCCGGGTGCCCGCCCCCGCCGCCGTCGTCCCGCACCAGGGACCACACCCCGACGCCCAGGCCGCCCGCGAGGACCACCCCGGCCACCGAGGCGGCCAGGACGGACGCGTGCGAGCGGCCGGCCGGGGGGCGGTCCCCCGGCAGCCGGTCCGACGGCTCCTGCGGCGGGCCCTCCACCCACTCCTGGCGATCGGCATCCCAATGGCTCATGTGCCTCGCCGCCTCACGCCAGTAACGAGGTGATCGCCTGGACGAGGGTCACCGCCGACGCGAGCCCTCCGGCGGCCGTGGCCCCGGCGCTCAGCAGGGACCTGAGCCGTTCGAGCCGGGGGCGCCCGGTGCGGCCCGTGCGCCACGCCTCCTCGCGCAGTCCGGCCAGTTCGGCGTCGACCTCGTCGATCCGGTCCCCGTCGGTACGGGCGAGCAGCGGCAGGTCCTGCTGCACCAGCCGTACGGCGTCCAGGAGTTCCGGGGTGACCAGGAACAACTGCCGCGAGGCGTCCACCGCTTCGGCCCGCTCGCCCGCGGCGACCGCACCCCCGCTCATCTCGCCGACGGCAACGCCCCCTTCGGCGGGCACCTCGGCGGGCACCGGCGTCCCGGACGGTCCGGCCGGCACCTGCGGCCCGACCCGCTCCGAGCGGTCCTCCGCCTTCGCGCCCTTCCCACTGGCGGCCGCGCCGCCCGTCATCCGGCCGATGGAGATGCCCCCGCCGGAACCGCCGCCGTCCTGCTGCCCGTTCATCGCCCCCCGCTTCCTGTCGTGCTCTTGGCCTCGGCCCCGGCGCCGACGGCGACCGCGCCGCCGCTCATCGAGCCGATGTACGTGCCGCCTTCGCTGATCTGCACGATCTGCTGCTCGAACTGGTCGGTCTGGTAGCCCTGGGAGCGCAGCGCCTCCCGGACCCCGCTCGCGATGCGGTCCTGGACCGTCTTCACGTAGCGGCTGATGTCCATCTCCTGGAACAGCGACACCCGCTCCACCCCGGCCAGTTCCCGCACCGAGTCGGCCGGCCCGTCCGGCACGGCGCGCTGCGGGTCGTGGAGCCAGGTGCGGAAGCCGCAGACCGCCGAGCGGACCGTGGAGACCGCGGCCGCGAACCCGGCGGCGGGCGCGCTCAGCAGCGCGCGCAGGCCGTCGCGCAGCAGGTCCTCCTCGCCGCGCCCCGCGATCACGTCGACCGCCCGGAACTCGGGCCGGATCGGCGTCAGGACGTGCGGCACGACCTCCAGCACCAGCATCCCGCCCTGCGTGTGCACCCGGACCAGCACGGAGACGACGACCTGCTCGTCCCACGCGCCGATGCGCACCCGCAGGAAGTACCGGCGGCCCTCGCCGCCCTCGTCGACGGAGTCGTCCAGGTGCCGGCGCACCGTCAGGTCGGTGTAGTCCACCGCGAACCGCTGCGGGCCGACGGGCAGATAGACGAACTCCTCGATCTCCAGGTCCTTCAGCCGGTCCCGGCTGGTCGCGGCGGCGGCCTCGCGCAGGGCCTCCAGCCGCGGCCGGATCAGGTCGACGACGAGCCGTCCGGTGAACGGCACCGTCCCCGCCGCCCCGTTCGCACCCGCCGCGCCACCGGCGTGCTTCGCCCGCTTGAGCTCCAGGGCGAACGACCAGGGCTCGTACGGGCGGCCCATGCCGATGAAGGGGCGGGAGGGGTCGTAGATGGTGAGCCCCGCGTACTGTTCGCGGGCGATGGCCTCGGCGATCCGCCGGTGGTAGGCGCTCGTCGGGAAGGCCCGGGGCTGCCGATCGAAGCTCTGCCGGCCCAGCTCGTCGCGCATCACGGCCGCCACGCGGGTGCGGTGGTTCCACACGGGCAGCACCAGCAGCAGCGGGAAGATCACGGCGGCCCAGTCGTTCACCCCGAAGGCGAGCGCGCCGAGCGCGAGGACCCAGTAGCCGAGCGACAGCAGCGGCGGCAGCACGGGCAGGGCCGCACGCAGGGCGCGCAGGGCGCCGCTGCCTTTGAGGGCCTGGCGCAGAGTGCGTCTGTCGACGACGTAGACGGACGAGCCCCGCCCGGCGGCCGCCTGGACGCCCCAGTGCAGGAAGCACACCCCGGCGTACGCCCCCGCCCAGACCGGCGCCCCGCCGGAGACCGCGTCCACGAAGACGAATACCAGCCAGAGTGCCAGGAGCAGGAGTGCCGTCTGCGTGTCCTGCCTGCGGGCGCGCAGGGCGTGGCCGAGGACCGGCACGATGTCCACGCCCAGCGAGGGGGCGATGGGCCGTTCCTCGTGCTCGACCAGCTCCTCGATGACACGACGGCGGAAGTCGATGTCGAGATAGGTCCCCGCACAGAGCAGCCTGGTGGCCTCGCTGCGGGAGTCCTGTTGAGCGGAGTGATTCACGGGTCCCCCGATCCGTCGAACTCACTTGCGGATTACATGAGTTGACGTACTTTCGGAAGAACTCAGAATAAGCCGAACGGCCCGCCATCGACCCCTCCCGGGAGCAGATGACGGGCCGATTCTCGTCCCGTACGTACGTACCGCGCTACGCGTGTACGAATCCGTCAGGTTGTTCAGATGAGGCCGAGGCCGCGGACGGCGTCGCGCTCCTCCACGAGCTCCTGCACCGAGGCGTCGATGCGGGCGCGGGAGAACTCGTTGATCTCCAGGCCCTGGACGATCTCGTACTTGCCGTCCTTGCAGACCACCGGGAAGGAGGAGATGAGGCCCTCCGGGACGCCGTAGGAGCCGTCCGAGGGGATGCCCATGGAGGTCCAGTCGCCCGCGGCCGTGCCGTTGACCCAGGTGTGGACGTGGTCGATGGCGGCGTTGGCGGCGGAGGCGGCCGAGGAGGCGCCACGGGCCTCGATGATGGCCGCACCGCGCTTGGCGACGGTGGGGATGAACGCGTCGGCCAGCCACTGCTCGTCGTTCACGACCTCGGCGGCGTTCTTGCCGGCGACCTCGGCGTGGAAGATGTCCGGGTACTGGGTGGCGGAGTGGTTGCCCCAGATCGTCAGCTTCTTGACGTCGGCGACGGAGACGCCCGCCTTCTTCGCCAGCTGCGTGACCGCGCGGTTGTGGTCGAGGCGGGTCATCGCGGTGAAGCGCTCGGCCGGCACGTCCGGCGCGGCGGCCTGGGCGATGAGGGCGTTGGTGTTGGCCGGGTTGCCGACGACCAGGACCTTGATGTCGTCCGCGGCGTGGGCGTTGATGGCCTGGCCCTGCGGCTTGAAGATGCCGCCGTTGGCCTCCAGCAGGTCGCCGCGCTCCATGCCCTTGGTGCGGGGGCGGGCGCCGACCAGCAGCGCGACGTTGGCGCCGGCGAAGGCGACGTTCGGGTCGTCGGAGATGTCGATGCCGCGCAGCAGCGGGAAGGCGCAGTCGTCGAGCTCCATCGCGGTGCCCTCGGCGGCCTTCATGCCCTGCGGGATCTCCAGCAGGCGCAGCTTGACCGGCACGTCCGCGCCGAGGAGCTGACCGGAGGCGATGCGGAAGAGCAGCGCGTAGCCGATCTGACCGGCCGCGCCGGTGACGGTGACATTGACGGGAGTGCGGGTCATGGCGATCTCCTGCTGCAAAACGGCGGTGGGTGTCCCTGCCCAAGGTGATCTCTCGGTGTCAAGAGATCCGGCGTCAGGCTATCCGACCCGGCCGCCGCTCCGCGGCCGACCCGGTGTGGGACGCCTCACCGTCTGCCACGGGGGCTCCTGGGTACGGCGCGCCCCGTCAGGGGCGCGGGGAACTGCGCGACCGGCCACGACGCGCCCGCAGATGACATGCCGTGCCGTCCCCGGGGCTTCGCCCCGGACCCCGGGGCAGTGCGTCGACTGCGGGCCGTCAGGGGCTGGTCGCGCAGTTCCCCGCGCCCCTTACGGGGCGCTCGGCACCGTGCACCCCTTGCGCCCCGAGACCAGCGTCACGCACGCGGTGGCCTGGCGCGGCCCGTCGGCGGGGACCATGTTCGTGTGGGCGTCCGTGCCCCGGTCCACCCGGCCGCGCTCGGTCCGCGCCGGGGTCGCGGCGTCATTGCTTATCCGCAGGGAGTCCCCCGGCACGGCCTGCGTCAGACGCGCCCAGGCGGCGCTGCAGACCTTGCTGTAGCGGACCTCGACGTACGAGGTGCCGACCGTCGTGGAACCGGCCGTCGTCGCATGCCGGCCCCCGCAGCCCATGGTCTCCGGGTCCTTGCCCGCGCACTCCGCGCCCGTGCACTTCACCCCGGCGGGCGCCGGGGCCGGACTGCTGCTGACGCTCGGCGAGGTGAGCGGTCCCTCGGCCTTCTTCCCGCCGTCGTCGCCCGAGCCGAGCAGCAGCACCGCGGAGACGATCACCAGCGCCGTGCCCACTCCGCCGAGGGCGAACAGCACCGCCGTACGCCGCGGCGAACGGCCGCCGTTACGGCCGCCCTTGCCCACGGGGATGGCCCGCGCCCGGACGTCCGGCGAGCCGCCGGGACGGGACAGCAGCCGGCCACGCCTCCCGGACCGGCCGGCATCGGCCTGCGGCTGGGGGCTCTCCTCCGGCCCGTCCGCACCGACGGGCGGGTCCGCCGTCGCCGCGGCCGTCGCCGCCCCCGCCGTGCGCAACGCACCCTCGCTGCGCAGGGCGGAGCGGATCCGCCTGCCGCCCCCGGACCTCCTGCCGCGGCCCGCCTCCTCGGGAGGCGGGCCGAACGCGCCCAGCGCGGCCCGCGCCTCGGCGACCTTGATCGCCTCCATCGTCACGTCGTGCCGCAATTCCGAGCGGCTCCAGGAGCGCTCGGCCAGCTCCCACATCGTGCCGAGGTGGCCCGGGTCGGCGCCCGTGGCCTCGGCGAGCGCCTCGGCGGCGCCGCGCGGCGGCAGCAGACGGCCGTTCAGATAGCGCTCCCAGGACGTCTTGCTGTAGCCGGTGCGGTCCGCGACGGCGGCGATGCTCAGGCCGCTCCGCTCCACGAGTCTGCGCAGCTGTTCGGCGAACTCGCGTACCTGCGGATCGAGTTCCTCCGGTAGCGCCCTCCAACGAGGCATTGCCCTCCCCTGTCCCCCGATGCGAACGGTCGTCTCCCCCGTGCCGCTGTGCTTCCCCCTCCACAGCCTCGGTTCCGGCTACCCAGGGGGATGGCACAACTCAGCATGTCAGTTCCCAACAGGGCGGCGCACGGTGGCATTTGGGGTTGATCAAACTCGCCGGTCGCACGCCCCCGGGGGCGCGTCGCGTCACCGGGTGGTGACATTCGCCCGGGTTTTGGTACGGAATGCGGACCTCGTACCGGAACGGTCACTTCCGGGCCACAGCACACCGACCGGCCTTGAACCGGATTCCCGTTTTCATGATCCTCAAGGACGAGCGGCGGCCTGTCCTCCCACGGGGGTGGAGGACCGGTCGCCGGCTCTCCTCCACTCCCTTTCCTACCCGCGCACCGCCGAAGTCAAAGCACGGCTCACGACAGGCTCTTCTTGAGGCCCTCCTCCAGCGCGGCCAGGAACTCCTCGGTGGTCAGCCACGGCTGCTCGGGGCCGATCAGCTGGGCCAGGTCCTTCGTCATCCGGCCGCGCTCGACGGTCTCGGTGCACACCCGCTCCAGCGTCTGCGCGAACCCGGTCACCTCGGGGGTCCCGTCGAGCCTGCCCCGGTGGGCCAGGGCGCGGGCCCAGGCGTGGACCGAGGCGATCGGGTTGGTCGAGGTCTCCTTGCCCTGCTGGTGGCGGCGGTAGTGGCGGGTGACGGTGCCGTGCGCCGCCTCCGCCGCGACGGTCCGGCCGTCCGGGGACATCAGCACCGAGGTCATCAGGCCCAGCGAGCCGAAGCCCTGCGCGACGACGCCGGACTGCACGTCGCCGTCGTAGTTCTTGCACGCCCAGACGTAGCCGCCCGGCGACCTCAGCGCCGCGGCGACCATGTCGTCGATCAGCCGGTGCTCGTAGACCAGCCCCTTGGCCTCGAAGTCCGCCCGGAACCCGGCGTCGAAGACCTCCTGGAAGAGGTCCTTGAAGCGGCCGTCGTACTTTTTCAGGACCGTGTTCTTCGTGGACAGGTAGACCGGGTAGCCGCGCTCCAGCCCGTAGCGGAACGAGGCCTTCGCGAAGTCGCGGACCGAGTCGTCCAGGTTGTACATCGCCAGCGCCACGCCCGGGCCCGGGAACTCGTACACCTCCAGCTCGACCGGCTCCGAGCCGTCCTTCGGGGCGAAGGCCAGGGTGAGCGTGCCCGGGCCCGGGACCTTGAGGTCCGTCGCGCGGTACTGGTCGCCGAAGGCGTGGCGGCCGACGACGATCGGCTTCGTCCAGCCCGGGACCGGGCGGGGCACGTTGCTCACGATGACCGGCTCGCGGAAGATCACCCCGCCGAGGATCGAGCGGATGGTGCCGTTGGGCGAGCGGTACATCGCCTTGAGGTTGAACTCCTCGACCCGCGCCTCGTCCGGCGTGATCGTCGCGCACTTCACGCCGACGCCGTGCTCGGCGATGGCGTGCGCCGCGTCGATCGTGACCTGGTCGTTGGTGGCGTCGCGGTGCTCGATGCCCAGGTCGAAGTACTTCAGCTCGACGTCGAGATACGGCAGGACCAGCCGGTCCCTGATGAACTGCCAGATGATGCGGGCCATCTCGTCGCCGTCGAGCTCGACGACCGGGTTGGCAACCTTGATCTTCGTCATGAGCGGACCGTCCCTCTCACGCAGCCGGGGTCCCCCGCCGGGAGGCAGCGCCCCTCCCGCTCCCGGGGCACCAGGGGGCCCGGGAGGCGGGGAAGGAACACCTCGCCCTCAAGATACGCACACCTACTGCACGGTGAAGTGCAGGACGTCGTCCAGGAAGGGGATCTTCAGCCAGGCGTGCGGCTGGGCCATCAGGGCCAGCAGCACGATCGCCACGCCCAGCCCGCCGTACGTGAACAGGTCCGTGAACCGCGAGCGCACCGCCAGCATGCCCACCGAGGGCAGCATCCAGCGCAGCACCGCGCCGCCGATCATCGCCAGCCCGATGATGATCGCGCCGACCCGCCAGGCGTCGAGGGCGACGACCAGCAGGCCCAGCCCGGTCCCCGCCATGACCGCCAGCAGCGGCCACTGCCGCGCGGGCGCGGGGGCGCCGCCGGGCGCGGCGCGCCCGCCGCCCTCGGGGCGCGCAGTGTCCTGCGTGAGCCGGGGCGGACGGCGGGAACCCTGCTTGGCGGCCTCGGCGGACTTGGCAGCCTTGGCGGGCTTGGCGGGCTTGTGCTCGCCGGCCCCGGAGGCGGAGCCGGAGCCGGACTCAGCCTGCATGGTCGATTCCGGCGGCACGCTCGGCGGCCTCCACGACGTTGACCAGCAGCAGGGCGCGCGTCATCGGGCCGACGCCGCCCGGGTTCGGGGAGATCCAGCCGGCCACCTCGGCCACGCCCGGGTCCACGTCGCCCTGGATCTTGCCCTCGCCGTCCCGGCTGACGCCCACGTCCAGGACCGCCGCGCCCGGCTTGACGTCCTCCGGCTTGATCAGGTGCCCGACGCCCGCGGCGGCCACGATGATGTCCGCCTGGCGCAGCTGCGCCGACAGGTCGCGGGTGCCGGTGTGGCAGAGGGTGACGGTGGCGTTCTCGGTCCTGCGGGTCAGCAGCAGCCCGATGGACCGGCCGACGGTGATGCCGCGGCCGACGACCACCACATGCGCGCCGTTGACCTCGACGTTGTGACGGCGCAGCAGCTCGATGATGCCGTTCGGGGTGCAGGGCAGCGGGCCGGTCTCGTTCAGCACCAGGCGGCCCAGGCTCATCGGGTGCAGGCCGTCGGCGTCCTTGGCCGGGTCCATCAGCTCCAGGACGCGGTTGGTGTCGATGCCCTTGGGGAGCGGGAGTTGGACGATGTACCCCGTGCACTCGGGGTTCTCGTTCAGCTCGCGGACGACCGCCTCGATCTCCTCCTGGGTGGCCGTCGCGGGCAGTTCGCGCTGGATGGAGGCGATGCCCACCTGCGCGCAGTCGCGGTGCTTTCCGGCCACGTACCACTTGCTGCCGGGGTCGTCGCCGACGAGGAGAGTGCCCAGGCCGGGCTGCACGCCCTCGGCCTTCAGCGCCTCCACACGGACGGTGAGTTCGGACTTGATCGCGGCCGCGGTGGCCTTGCCATCGAGAATCTGGGCGGTCATGGCCCCATCCTCGCGGATGGGACGGCCCGGGTTCCACTCAGGTGGCCTGCGCCTACGATGTCGGCCGTCACAGCCCCACCGCTCGAAGGATCCAGGTGACCCACCCGCCCTACCCCCCGTACCCGCAGCAGCCGGCCGCGCCGGGGTACCCGCCCCAGCCCGGGGCCTACCCGCCCCCGCCGGGTGCGCCGTACCCGCCGTTCCCCCAGCAGCCCGGCCCGTACGGCCAGATGCCGTACGCCGCGCCGCAGCGCCCGCCGCTGGCGGGCTGGTGGTCGCGCGTGGGCGCGGTGGTGCTCGACGGCCTCATGCTCAGCGTGGCGCCGATCGTCTTCGGCGTCATCGGCGCCGTGGTGATGGCCTCGTCCCGCACCTGCACGGCCGACAGCTACGGCATCCAGACCTGCGGCCCCTCGAAGGCCGGACTGGGCACGGGCATTGCACTGATTGCCCTCGGCTACCTGATCTCCCTGGTCTTCGGTTTCTGGAGCCTGCACCGCATGGGCAAGACCGGTCAGACGCTCGGCAAGAAGGCGCTGGGCATCGCCGTCCTGCGCGAGCGCGACGGCATGCCGATCGGCTTCGGCGCCGCCTTCGGGCGTCACCTGTGCCACTTCTTCGACGGCGCCGCCCTCTACCTCGGCTACCTGTGGCCGCTGTGGGACGCGAAGAACCAGACCTTCGCCGACAAGATGGTGGGCACGGTCGCCGTCCGCGTGCGCTGAGCGCGTCCCCGCGCCCCGAAAGGGGCGCGGGGAACTGCGCGACCAGCCACAGACGGCCCGCAGCCGAAGTACCGCACCCCCAGGGGAGCGCGAGCGCTCAGTGGAAGAAGTGCCGCGTACCCGTGAAGTACATGGTCACCCCGGCCGCCTTCGCGGCCTCGACCACCTGCTCGTCACGGACCGAACCACCCGGCTGCGCAACGGCCTTGACGCCCGCGGCCGTGAGCACCTCCAGCCCGTCCGGGAACGGGAAGAACGCGTCCGACGCGGCGTACGAGCCGCGCGCCCGCTCCTCGCCCGCGCGCTGCACGGCCAGCTTGGCGGAGTCGACGCGGTTGACTTGGCCCATGCCCACGCCGACGGTCGCGTTGTCCTTGGCCAGCAGGATCGCGTTGGACTTCACCGCGCGGCACGCCTTCCACGCGAACGCCAGCTCGGCCAGCTCGTCGGCGGACAGCGGCTCGCCGGTGGCCAGCGTCCAGTGCGCCGGGTCGTCGCCCTCGGCCTGCAGCCGGTCCTTCACCTGCAGCAGCAGCCCGCCCTCGACGGGCCGGACCTCCTTGACCGCGCACGGGGCGTCGGCGCAGCGCAGCACGCGGATGTTCTTCTTGCGGGCCAGGACCTCGACCGCGCCGTCCTCGTAGTCGGGGGCGACGATGACCTCGGTGAAGATCTCCGCGACCTGCTCGGCCATGGCCACCGACACCGGGCGGTTGACGGCGATGACGCCGCCGAACGCCGACAGCGGGTCGCAGGCGTGGGCCTTTCGGTGCGCCTCGGCGACGTCCGAACCGGTCGCGATGCCACAGGGGTTGGCGTGCTTGATGATCGCGACGCAGGGCTCGTCGTGGTCGTACGCGGCCCGGCGGGCGGCCTCGGTGTCGACGTAGTTGTTGTACGACATCTCCTTGCCGTGCAACTGCTCGGCGGAGGCCAGGCCCTTGCCGCCCTCGTCGGTGTAGAGGGCGGCGGGCTGGTGCGGGTTCTCGCCGTAGCGCAGCACATCGGCGCGGGCGTAACCGGCGCCGACGAACTCCGGGAAGCCACTGTCGTCGGCAGCGGCGTAGTCGGCGGCGAACCAGTTGGCCACGGCCACGTCGTAGGCGGCGGTGTGCTGGAAGGCCTGCGCCGCAAGGCGCTTGCGCTGCGCGAGGTCGAAGCCGCCGGCCGCGACGGCCGCGAGGATGTCGTCGTAACGGGCCGGGTCGACGACCACGGCCACGGACGGGTGGTTCTTGGCGGCCGCGCGGACCATCGACGGGCCGCCGATGTCGATCTGCTCGACGCACTCGTCCGGGGTGGCGCCGGAGGCGACGGTCTCCCGGAACGGATAGAGGTTGACGATCACGAGCTCGAAGGGCGCGACGCCCAGCTCGGTGAGCTGCTCGCGGTGCGCGTCGAGGCGCTGGTCGGCGAGGATGCCCGCGTGGACGCGCGGGTGCAGGGTCTTCACACGCCCGTCCAGGCACTCGGGGAAGCCGGTGAGCTCCTCGACCTTGGTGACCGGGACGCCCGCCGCGGCGATCTTCCCGGCCGTCGAGCCCGTCGAGACGAGCTCGACGCCCGCCGCATGCAGGCCGCGGGCGAGCTCCTCCAGCCCCGTCTTGTCGTAGACGCTGACCAGCGCGCGGCGGATGGGCCGCTTGGTGCCTTCGGCGGTCACGGGATTCACTGGATCCGTACCTTTCGTCCCTCTATGCGGTAGCCGTGCCGGGCCAGTCGGCCCACGACTTCGACGAGCAGCTGTCGCTCGACTTCCTTGATCCGCTCGTGCAGCGCGGATTCGTCGTCCTCGTCCCGGACCTCCACCACGCCCTGCGCGATGACGGGTCCGGTGTCGACGCCCTCGTCGACGAAGTGGACGGTGCAGCCGGTCACCTTCACCCCGGACGCGAGCGCGTCGCGCACGGCGTGGGCGCCGGGAAAACTGGGCAGCAGAGCGGGGTGCGTATTGACCGTCCGCCCGCCGAACCGGGCCAGGAAGGCCTTCCCCACGATCTTCATGAAGCCGGCGGACACCACCAGGTCCGGCTCGTACCCGGCCACCGCCTCGGCGAGCGCGGCGTCCCAGGCCTCCCGCGTGGGGTGGTCCTGCACCCGGCAGACGAAGGTGGGCAGCCCGGCGCGCTCGGCGCGCTCCAGCCCGGCGATGCCGTCCCGGTCGGCGCCCACGGCCACGATCCGCGCGCCGTAGCCGTCCGGATCGGCGTCGATGGCCTCGATCAGGGCCTGCAGGTTCGTACCGGAACCCGAGACCAGCACGACGAGGCGGGCAGGACGTCCAGCAGGGGCAGCCACGGTGGGGCCCTTTCTCGCGGGGCGGGACAACTGGTTTGTATGGACGTACGAAAAGGAGAGGCTCCCCGATACGGGGATCCCTACGAAGCCGACGGCCGCCAGCAACGATACCGGCACACCGCCCGGCCCCCACGGGACGGGGGCACGCACGGGAGGTAGCGTCTGCAAGCGGACGCTTCACGCACGCCGCCGTAGGCTCGAAGTGCAGGACGACGAGACCAGGGGAAGACACACTCCACATGCCGGACCGACGCCGCCACGCGGCTCACCGCCCCCCGCTGCCCGCCGCGCACGCGTTCCGCATGCCGCACGACCGCCAGGCACCGCCCTCCGCGGACCAGCAGGACGACAACCCCTTCGCACCCCCGCCCGAGGGCCGGGCGGACCGCCCCTGGCAGCCGCGGCGGCAGTCGCCGGGGGCCTCGGGGACACCCTCCGGGGACGACGGCTCCTCCGGCGACGGCCCCCAGGACCAGCCCACGGGCTGGGGCAGCCAGTGGAGCAACCGCCAGCCCGGCCGCCACGACGGCGGCTTCGGCGGCGGCCCCGGCGGCGGCCCGCAGGGCCCGCTGCCCGGCGGCAACGGCGGCCTGCGCTGGGACCCGACGGACCCGGCCCAACGGCGCGCACGCTACGCCCTGTTGGCGGGCATGTGGGGCTTCTTCTTCGCCCTGTTCAGCATCCCGCAGGTGGCCCTGCTGCTCGGCGCGCTCTCGGTCTACTGGGGCATCAGCTCGCTGCGCGCCAAGCCGAAGCCGCGCGACCCGGACGCCCCGCCGCCCCCGCCGGGCGGCTTCCGCCCGCAGACCACGGCGGCCGTGAGCGGCCTGGTCACGGGCGGCCTGGCCCTGGTGATCGTGGCGACGACATTCGCCTTCCAGCTGGTGTACCGGGACTACTACACGTGCGTGGACGACGCGCTGACGCAGACGTCCCGCCAGTCCTGCGAGACCCACCTGCCGAAGCAGCTGCGCCCGCTGCTGGAGGTGCAGGACTAAGGCTCCGCCCTGGCGCCTGTGCGTCGACTGCAGGTCGTCAGTGGCTGGTCGCGCCCCCGCGGCAGAGCCGCATATGCGAACAGCCCCGCGCCCCTACGGGGCGGCGTCCCCGTCCTGCGGCTCGAAGTCCGGCATCAGTCCGCCGCCCGACTCCTTGAGCGCGGCCCACCGCACCCGCCGGGACCCGGTCTCGTGCCACGCCTCCGCCGGCGGCCCGTGGTACGAGGCCGAGAACACCGACCCCGGAATCGGCACCGCCCCGTGCGTCGTCGCCTTGCGCCGGCGGCCCCGGAACACCCGCTTCGGCTGCGGCTTGGCCCGCCGCCGTCGCGCGGGCGGGGACACGTCCGCCTCCGTCCCCTCCTCCTCTTCCGCATCCGCTTCGGGAGCCGCCGAGGCGGCGGCCGCCGCCTCCTCCACCGTCGGCTTCAGCGGCAGCGTCTCCGATGCGTACGCGTACGTCACGGCCGGGCCGTCGGCCCCGCCCCCGACCGCGAAGCCGAACCACGCCGCGGTGGCGCGGTAGACCCGCACCGGCCACACCGGCCGCCGCTTGGCCCGCGCCCTGGCCCGCGTCCTCGGCGGCGCCGGCACCGCCCCGTCCACGGCCTCCGCCGCAGGCGCCCCGGCACCGCGCTCCGCCCTCCGCCGCAGCCACCGCAGCACCAGCGCACCCGGCACCCCGACCGAGGCCGTCCACATCAGCGCCGCCTCCCCCGTGTGCAGGCACGACGGGCCGAAGCGGGTGAGGACGGACGTGCCGAGGGAACCGGCCGAGGCGTACGCCAGCAAGGTGACCACCACCGAGCAGAGCACCGCCCCGAGCGCGGCCGTCACGGTCACCTCGCGGCGTCCCGCCACCACCGGCCGCCCCGGCACCGCGGCATGGGCGACGGCCGCCCCCGCGGCGACCGACAGCACCACCGTGGCCACCACCGCCGGCGCCCCCGCGGCCCCCGGCCCCGGCAGCGCCGCGAGCAGGGGGAAATGCGGCAGCGCGGGGTGGTGGCTCTGCACGGCGAGCGGCGCGACCACACTGCCCGTGCCGGCGCCGAACCCGGCCCCCAGCACGTACGCCACCGCCCAGACCACGGCGTTGGGCAGCAGCACGAAACTCAGCAGCCCCACCGACACCCGCCCGGCCCAGCCCGCCGCGATCTGGGCGAAGGCCTCCCGCACCCCGCCCGCGTGCACGGCCAGCGACACGGCGACGACCAGCATCCCCTCGGCGAGCAGCGCGGCGGTGCCGACGGCAGCGGTCCACAGGATCGCGATCACGCGCCGGCGCGTGAACCAGCGGCGCACCCATCCGGGCACCGCGTCCACCACGCGCCGTGCACGGCCGGCCGGCGACCAGGCCGGCCACCCCGCGGCCGCCCACATCCCGGCAGCCGCGAACAGTGCGGCGAAGAGCGGCAGATGGAGCAGGGCGCTCAGCGGCGAGACGTGCACGGGGGACGGGGCGGCGTAGAGCGCGGCCGCGGTGCCCACGAACAGGTAGCCGCCCAGGTAGACGCCGAGCGCCGTGCGCACCGGGAGCCGGGTGGCCGGAGCGGGGTCAGGGGCGGGCGAGGAAGGCGCTTCCGCCTCTTCGGTCCCGGCGGCCTCGTCCGCGTGCATGAGGTCCTCCACGCAGACGAACCTGCCGTCCTCCTCCTCTTCCGGCGGCTCGTCGGAGACGGGCTCCAGCGCGTGCCGCGCCGTGCGGTAGAGCAGGGTGCACGGCACCAGCGAGAGCAGCAGCGGCGTCAGCCCGACGGGGGCGGGCGCGCCGGACAGCGTCTCGGTCCGTACGAGCTCGGCGCCGTGCGCCAGCAGCCACAGGTCGGCGGCGACGCGCAGCGCCCCCGTGGGCCCGCTGTCGGGGTACGGGGAGATGATCCACAGCATCAGGACGCCCACGGCGAAGGCCCCGAGCCCCAGCCCCGCGGCGACCACTCCGCCGAGGAAGACCGTGCTCACCGCGGACTGGCCGCGCAGGGCGGGCCGTTGGCGCGACGGGAACAACGGGCCAGGGTCGGCGTAGTGGGTCACGAGAGACATGCTGCCAAGAACGCGGCTTTGGTCCGGGTATCGGTCACATGACCGTCGTGTCGCGTTCGCAGGCCCTCACCACGGCCGCGAGCACCGGAAACGGCCGTGGGCCCGCACCCCCAGGCAGGGGTGCGGGCCCACGAATCGACCGTGCGGCCGAAGCGGCGGAGGGTCAGCCGGCGAGGGCGGCGCGCGCCAGGCGGGCCGTCTCGGACGGGGTCTTGCCGACCTTCACACCGGCGGCCTCAAGGGCCTCCTTCTTCGCCTGGGCGGTACCGGACGAGCCGGACACGATGGCACCGGCGTGGCCCATCGTCTTGCCCTCGGGCGCGGTGAAACCAGCCACGTAGCCGACGACCGGCTTGGTGACGTGCTCCTTGATGAAGTCCGCGGCCCGCTCCTCGGCGTCGCCGCCGATCTCGCCGATCATGACGATCAGGTCGGTCTCGGGGTCGTCCTGGAACGCCTTCAGCGCGTCGATGTGCGTGGTGCCGATGACCGGGTCGCCACCGATGCCGACGCAGGAGCTGAAGCCGAGGTCCCGGAGCTCGTACATCATCTGGTAGGTCAGCGTGCCGGACTTGGACACGAGACCGATGCGGCCGGGCTTGGTGATGTCGCCCGGGATGATGCCGGCGTTGGACTGGCCCGGGGTGATCAGACCGGGGCAGTTGGGGCCGATGATGCGGGTCTTGTTGCCCTTGGCCTTGGCGTACGCCCAGAAGGCGGCCGAGTCGTGGACGGCGATGCCCTCGGTGATGACGACGGCCAGGCCGATGCCCGCGTCGATCGCCTCGACGACCGCGGCCTTGGAGAAGGCCGGCGGGACGAAGACGACGGTGACGTCGGCACCGGTCTTCTCCATCGCCTCGGCGACCGAGCCGAAGACGGGGACCTCGGTGCCGTCGAAGTCGACGGAGGTGCCGGCCTTGCGCGGGTTGACGCCACCGACGATGTTGGTGCCGTCAGCGAGCATGAGCTTGGTGTGCTTCATGCCCGTGGAGCCGGTCATGCCCTGGACGATGACCTTGCTGTCCTTGGTGAGGAAGATAGCCATGGTGTGCTGTGACCTCGTCCCTTACTTCGCAGCCGCGAGCTCGGCGGCCTTGTCGGCCGCACCGTCCATGGTGTCCACGCGCTGCACCAGCGGGTGGTTGGCGTCGGAAAGGATCTTGCGACCCAGCTCCGCGTTGTTGCCGTCGAGGCGCACGACGAGCGGCTTGGAGACGTCCTCGCCCTTGTCCTTCAGGAGCTGGAGCGCCTGGACGATGCCCTTGGCGACCTCGTCACAGGCGGTGATGCCGCCGAAGACGTTGACGAAGACGGACTTGACGTCCGGGTCGCCGAGGATGATCTCAAGACCGTTGGCCATGACCTCGGCCGAGGCACCGCCGCCGATGTCGAGGAAGTTGGCGGGCTTGACGCCGCCGTGCTTCTCGCCGGCGTAGGCGACGACGTCCAGGGTGCTCATGACGAGACCCGCGCCGTTGCCGATGATGCCGACCTGGCCCTCGAGCTTGACGTAGTTGAGGTGCTTCTCCTTGGCGGCGGCCTCCAGCGGGTTGGCCGCGGCCTTGTCGACCAGCTCCTCGTGGCCCGGCTGGCGGAAGTCCGCGTTCTCGTCCAGGGAGACCTTGCCGTCGAGGGCGATGACGCGGCCGTCGGCGACCTTGGCGAGCGGGTTGACCTCGACGAGGAGGGCGTCCTCGGCGACGAAGGTCTTCCACAGGGTCACCATGACCTCGGCGACCTGCTCCGCGACCTCGGCCGGGAACTTCGCCTGGGCCACGATCTCGCGGGCCTTCTCGATGGAGACGCCCTCGTTGGCGTCCACCGGGACCTTCGCGAGCTTCTCGGGGGTCGTGGCGGCGACCTCCTCGATGTCCATGCCGCCGGCGACCGACGCCATGGCCAGGAAGGTGCGGTTGGTCCGGTCGAGGAGGTACGAGACGTAGTACTCCTCGGCGATCTCCGGAGCGGTCTCGGCGATCATGACCTTGTGGACCGTGTGGCCCTTGATGTCCATGCCGAGGATGTCCGTCGCGCGGGCGACGGCCTCGTCCGGGGTGGCGGCCAGCTTCACGCCGCCGGCCTTGCCGCGGCCGCCGACCTTCACCTGAGCCTTGACGACCGACTTGCCGCCCAGCCGCTCAGTGGCCTCGCGCGCCGCCTCAGGCGTGTCGATGACTTCACCGGCCAGCACCGGTACACCGTGCTTGGCGAAGAGGTCCCTCGCCTGGTACTCGAACAGGTCCACGCGCGTCAGTCCCTTTTCCATGGATATCGCGGTTCGTTGTCTGCGCGGGCGTGCCGCGGGGCAGCGTGAGGACGCGATCTATTACGAGGGCGGCACACGATCACCGTTGACGCGGCATGTCCGTCTCGCAGGTTATCCCCGCCGGAGGGGCGGCCCTAAATCGCAGCTCACACTCCGGCCGTGATTAGCCTCACAGGCGGAGGCGTCATCCGGACTCGGGTATCGGCAGCGCACGCTTCTCCAGGGCCGCCGCCATCACTTCGGGAAAGAGATCCGGCGTACAGGCGAAGGCGGGGGCGCCGAGGGCCGCCAGGGCCGCCGCGTGCTCGCGGTCGTAGGCGGGGGCGCCCTCGTCGGAGAGCGCCAGCAGGGACACGAACTGCACTCCGGAGGCCTTCATGGCCGCCACCCGTTTGAGCATCCCGTCCCGGATCCCGCCCTCGTAGAGATCACTGATGAGGACCACGACCGTTTCGGCCGGGCGGGTGATGCGGGACTGACAGTAGGCGAGGGCGCGGTTGATGTCCGTGCCGCCGCCGAGCTGGGTGCCGAAGAGAACGTCCACCGGATCGGCCAACTGGTCGGTGAGATCCACGACGGAGGTGTCGAAGACGACCAGACGGGTGTCGAGCGCCCGCATCGAGGCCAGGACGGCGCCGAAGACCGAGGCGTAGACGACGGAGGCGGCCATCGAGCCGGACTGGTCGATGCACAGCACCACCTCCTTGCGCAGGGACTGCGCCGCACGCCCGTGGCCGACCAGGCGCTCGGGGACGACCGTGCCGTGCTCGGGCAGGTAGTGCTTGAGGTTGGCCCTGATCGTGCGGTCCCAGTCGATGTCGCGGTGGCGGGGGCGGGCGACGCGGGAGGAGCGGTCGAGCGCGCCCGTGAGGGTGGCCCGGGTGCGGGACGACAGGCGCCGCTCCAGGTCCTGGACGACCTTGCGGACGACGGCCCGCGCGGTCTCCTTCGCCGTCTCGGGCATGGCCCGGTCGAGAGAGAGGAAGGTGCCGACGAGATGGACGTCCGCCTCGACGGCCTCCAGCAGCTCGGGCTCCAGCAGCAGGGCGGACAGGCCGAGCCGCTCGATGGCGTCGCGCTGCATCACCTGGACGACTGACGTCGGGAAGTACGTACGGATGTCCCCCAGCCAGCGGGCGATCCGCGGCGCGGAGCCGCCGAGCCCGGCGCCGCGCCGGGTGCCGTCGGCCCGGTCCTCGCCGGAGCGGTCGCCGTAGAGGGCCTGCAGGGTGCGGTCCATGGCGGCGTCGGTGCCGGCGAGGGCGCAGCCGGTGCCGTCGGCGCCGCTGTCGTCGCCGAGCACGAGGCGCCAGCGGCGCAGCCGCTCGGCGGTGGCGGTGGCGGTGGCGGTGGCGGTGGCGGTGGCGGTGGCGGTCATCGTGGCGTTCATCGTGGTGCTCCCCCGGTGAATGCTGGTGAGGCGTCCTCTTCTGTCCGGGCGTCGAGGCCCAACAGCAGGCGCAGCGTGGGCAGGACGGCCGCCGCGCGTGCGGCGTCGAGCTCCGGGCCGAATCCGGGCATGCCGTCCCCGGCCGGTGCCGGTGCGCCCGTGCTGCCTCTGCGGATCAGCTCGCCGAGGGTGCGGCGCACCCCTGGTTCGTAGGCGGAGAAGGTGCGGCGCAGCAGGGGCAGGATGTCCGTGAACGCATCCGGTGGCACGCCGGTGAGCCAGGTGTCGACGAGGGCGAGGAGCCGCTCGTCGTGGACGAGGAGCATGCCGCCGGAGCCGCCGCTGCCGGTGAACCCCTCGATCCAGGCGGCAGCTTCGGCCGGGGCCGCGCCGGCGGAGAGCGCAAGACTCATGAGCCGGGCTGCCTCGCCCTCGGGGAGCCTCCCGTCGTCCAGCAGCAGCCGGACGGCCCGGCCCTTGATGCCCCCGGGCAGGTGCTCGCGGGCGGCGAGGGTGCCGAGGACGGCGGCCCAGCGCTCACGCAGCGGCTCCTTGCCGAGCAGGCCGACGGCCTGGTGCACCGCATCGACGTGCCCCCGCATCTCCGCCGCCGCATCCGCGTCGAGCCCTGCGCAGGCGGCGGGGAGCCCGATGAAGACCCGCTCGGCGATCCCCTCGGCCACCTCGCCGAGAGCAGCGGTGCCGGTGCGGCGGACGTCCCCGTAGCGCACGGAACGGACCAACGCGGGCAGGGCCCGGGCCAGTTGGCCCACGTCCGTGTCGAGCGCGGCCCGGTCGGCTAGGGCGCGCATGACCACCGGGAGGGCGTCGGGGAGCCCGGCGAGCAGGCACTGCTCGGCCAGCGCCGTGACCTCGGCGAGGCTGCCGGACTCGCGGGCCAGGGACTCCGCCTTGGCCGTGGCCGCGCCCTCCACGGTCGTGCCCCAGATGCCGGCCTCGGCGACGCGAACGGCCGACTCGGGCTCCCAGCACAGCCGCCAGGTCTCCCGGAAGGTGCCGAGCGAGCCACGCGAGCGCACGGGCTCGCCCCAGTCGACGCCGAGCAGCCGCAGGCGGTGCAACAGTCTGCTGCGGGCCGCGTCGTTGTCGGTGCGCAGGTCGAACTCGCGCTCGCGGACGGCGGCTTCGGGCTTCAGCCGAAGGCTGCGCTGCAGGCGGTCCAGGTCGCGCTGGAGGGGCACGGCCGGCGCGGAGTCGGGGACTTCGCCGAGCACGTCCCCGATGACGAGGCGGTCCCGCACGAGGGCGAGCGGCACGTCGGACCCGTCGCACATCACCGCGCGCACGGCGTCGGTCGTCTCGGCGAGCCCGGCCAGCGGGCGGCCGCGCATCGCGGCGAGGGTCCCGGCGAGCCGTACGGCCTCGATGACATGGGCCGAGGAGACGGGGCGGTCCTCCTCGCGCAACAGCCGGGCGACCGTGGTCATCCAGCGCTCGACCACCCGGTCGGGCGCATGGAAGAGATGCGCGTACCAGCCGGGCGAGGTGATCCCGGCGCCGTAGCCGCTGCGCCGGGCCAGCCGCCGGTGCGTCCACGGCACCCAGCCGATCGCCGCCTTGACCTTGGGCAGCCCCTTGAGCAGCTGCCGGTCGGACGCCACCGTCCGTTTCTCGGCGAGGGCCGGCACGTGCCAGGCGCCGCAGACGACGGCGACACCGTCCCCGAACTCCCGCCGCGCCTCGCGGAGTTTCAGCCGCATGTGCGCTTCACGCACGGCATCCCGCGCACCGACGGGACCACGGCCCGCCCGCAGCTCCGCCATGGCCTCGGCGAGGGCCAGGAAAGGCGCCAGCGCATCGCCGCCGGCGCCCCCCTCTCGCCGGTGTTCGACGGCGTCCTCCCACCAGACCTCGGCATCGCCGTACCCGGCGGCTGCGGCGAGCGCACCGAGGGGGTCGTCCCGACCGGAGGGGCCGGACGCCGGGGCGGCGTTCCGTGCCCCGTAAGGGGCGCGGGGAACTGCGCGGCCGGCCACGGACAGCCCGCAGCCGAAGTACCGTACTTCCGGCGGAGCGTTGAGGCGCTCCGCACCGGACACCTCCTCCTCACCGAACGCGAGCGAAACAGCCGCCGGAAGGTCGATGAAGCGCACCGGCACGTCGTGGGACAGGGCCCATCGCAGGGCCACCCATTCCGGGGAGAACTCGGCGAGCGGCCAGAAGGCGGCGCGGCCTGGGTCGTCGGTGGCGTGGGCGAGCAGGGCCACGGGCGGGCGCATCCGCGGGTCCGCGGCGAGGTGGGCGATCGCGTCCGCCTCGGGCGGGCCCTCGATCAGCACGGCGCTCGGCCGGCACCGGTCGAGTGCCGCCCGCACGGCGCGGGCCGAGCCCGGGCCGTGGTGGCGTACGCCCAGCAGGGCGGGGGCCGTGGTCATGCGGACACCTCGCGGCACGCGCGGTAGAAGTCCTTCCAGCCGTCCCGTTCGCGGACGACCGTCTCCACGTACTCCTGCCAGACCAGCCGGTCGGCCGCCGGGTCGCGGACGACCGCGCCGAGAATGCCCGCGGCCACGTCGCCGGCGCGCAGCACTCCGTCGCCGAAGTGTGCGGCGAGCGCCAGGCCACCGGTGACGACGGAGATGGCCTCGGCCGTGGAGAGCGTGCCCGAGGGCGACTTGAGCTTGGTGCGGCCGTCCGTGGTGACCCCGTCGCGCAGTTCGCGGAAGACCGTGACGACGCGCCGGATCTCGTCCGCCCCGTCGGGCGCGGCCGGCAGGTCGAGGGCGCGGCCGAGCTGTTCGACGCGCCGGGCGACGATGTCGACCTCGGCCTCGGGGGTCTCCGGCAGGGGCAGGACGACGGTGTTGAAGCGGCGGCGGAGCGCGCTGGAGAGTTCGTTGACACCGCGGTCGCGGTCGTTGGCGGTGGCGATGAGGTTGAAGCCGCGAACGGCCTGGACTTCTTCGCCGAGTTCGGGGACGGGCAGGGTCTTCTCGGAGAGGACGGTGATGAGCGAGTCCTGGACGTCGGCCGGGATGCGGGTGAGCTCCTCGACGCGGGCGGTCAGGCCCTCGGCCATGGCACGCATGACGGGGCTGGGCACGAGCGCTTCGCGGCTGGGTCCGTGGGCCAGGAGGCGGGCGTAGTTCCAGCCGTAGCGGATGGCCTCCTCGGCGGTGCCCGCGGTGCCCTGCACCAGGAGGGTGGAGTCGCCGCTGACGGCGGCGGCGAGGTGCTCGGACACCCAGGTCTTGGCCGTGCCGGGCACGCCGAGCAGGAGCAGCGCGCGGTCGGTGGCGAGCGTGGTGACGGCAACTTCCACGATGCGGCGCGGGCCCACGTACTTGGGCGTGATCACGGTGCCGTCGGGCAGCGTGCCGCCGAGCAGGTATGTGGCCACGGCCCAGGGCGACAGGCGCCAACGGGCGGGCCTGGGACGGTCGTCGGCGGCCGCGAGCGCCGCGAGCTCGGCCGCAAAGGCGTCCTCGGCGTGCGGGCGCAGGGCCTGGGTCCGGGCCTGGGACCCGGTGGAAGGCATGGTGGCGGCTGGGATTCCGGACACGGTCACAAGTCCCCCTCGTCGTGCGGTTCCGGGATGCGTGAACCACCCTGCACCACCCCACTGACAATCGCCCTGACCTGAGGTTTCTCTGCGCCGAGGCCGATTGTCAGTGCCTGGGTCCAGCATGGTCGGCATGAATCCGCAGGGGGAACGCCGGACGGAGGATCAGGTGCTCGCGCTCGCACCTGACGCTGCATCACGCAAGGCGGGCGCGCGGCTCGGGGTGCCGGGCCCGTGGTCGGGCGCGGGTGCCCGCACGGAGGGGGGTGCAGGCGCGGTCTGGGGGGAGTGCCGGGGCAGCGGCAGCACGCCGTACCGGACGGTCGTGGATCTGGTGGACGAGGCCGGTCCGGGCTTCCACTGCACGTGCCCGAGCCGCAAGTTCCCGTGCAAACACGCCCTGGGGCTGCTGCTGTTGTGGTCCTCGGGCGGGGAGGCCGTGGCGGTCACGGCAGAGGATCCCCCGGCCTGGGCGGGCGCCTGGCTGGACCGGCGGAGGCAGCGCGCCCGCACGGCGCCGGAGGCCGTGGCGGGGTCGGGCGGCGGGTCCGGGAAGCCCGCGGCCGACAGCGAGTCGGCCCGGCGCCGGGCGGACCGCCGGGCGCAGCGCATGGCCGCGGGTGCCGCGGAGCTGGAGCAGCGGCTGGTGGATCTGCTGCGGCACGGCCTGGCGGCCGCCGAGGGGTCCGCGTACGGGCAGTGGGAGGAGACGGCCGCCCGCATGGTCGACGCCCAGGCGCCGGGTCTGGCTTCGCGCACAAGGGAGTTGGCACCGTTGTCGGGTGCGGCCGGGGCGTCGCGGCTGCTGGAGGAGTGCGCGCTGCTCCATACCCTCAACCAGGGCTTCCTGCAGGCGGACCGGCTCCCCGGGCCGCTCGCGGCGACGGTGCGCAGCCGCGTCGGGGTCGGTACGGACGCGGCAGCCGTGCTGGCCTCGGCCGTGCCCGTCCGCGACCGCTGGCTCGTCCTGGCCCAGCAGGACGGCGACGACAGCCGGTTGATCATCCGCCGCATCTGGCTCCACGGCACTGCGACGGGCCGGATGGCGCTCCTCCTCTCCTACGGCGGAGGGGGCAGGGCGCCCGAACTCTCGCTGCCCGCAGGCCTCGTGCTGGACGCCGACCTCGCCTTCCACCCCTCGGCCCGTCCACTGCGGGCCGTCCTGGGCGCCCGCCACGCACCTCCCGCCCCCTCCCCCGCGCCCCCGCCGGGGGCCGGCACGGAGGCGGCCCTGCGCGCCTACGGCGAGGCTCTGCGCGACGATCCCTGGCTGGACGCGTGGCCGGTGGTCCTGTCGGACGTGGTCCCGGTCCCGGATCCGGAGCAAGGCTGGCAACTGGCCGATGCCGGCGGCGAGTCGGCGCTGCCCGTCGACCCGCGGTGCAGCGACCGTACGGGCCTGTGGCAGCTCGCGGCGATATCCGGCGGCGGCCCGGTGACGGTCTTCGGTGAATGCGGTCACCGGGGCTTCGCACCGCTGGCCGCGTGGGCGCCGGAACTCGTGACACTGTGAAGGGAATCGAGGCATGACCACCACCCCGTGCGCCACCGCGCACACGCCCTCCTGGGGCGAGCTCGTCGCCGCCGCCCTGCTCGGCACCGAGCGGCGCACCCCGCCCGTGCAGCCGCGCCCGGGGCAGGATCCGGCGGCAGCGCTGCTGGACGAGGCCGCGCTGCGCACGGTGCAGCGGCGCGCCGCCCTGCTGCCGGCGGCGGCCAGGGCCCGTCCCGATACCGCCCCGGACGATCCGCGTCCGCCGCTGCCGGCCGCCGCCGCCCGGCGGTTGGCGTTGCTGCTCGCCGACCGGGCGGGTTCCGGCGGCGCGGGCCGTCCGGGCTACGCGCCCGATCTGACCGAGCTGCTGCCGCAGTGGCTCACCGCCGCCAACGGCCACGGCTACCGGGCTCCCGCCGCGCTGCTGCCCGGCCTGCTCGACGCGGCCCGCGCCCGCAGCGACCTGCGGGCGGAGGCCCTCGCCCTGGCCGGGCCGCGCGCGCTGTGGCTGGCCCGGCTCAACCCGCAGTGGGCGTACGCCCTGCGCGGCACCGCGGCGGGCAGCGCGGCGCTGCCCTCGGCAGCCGGTGAACAGGTGTGGCACGAGGGGCTGTTCGCCGAGCGGGCCGCTCTGCTGACGTCCCTGCGGCGCGGCGATCCGGCGGCCGCCCGGGAGTTGCTGGCCACCACGTGGGCCGAGGAGCGCGCGGAGGACCGGCTGATGTTCCTCGACACCCTGCGGGAGGGCGTCTCCCTCGCGGACGAGCCGTTCCTGGAGCAGGCCCTGTCCGACCGCAGCCGCAATGTGCGGGCCCTGGCGGCCGAGCTCCTGTCCGCCCTCCCCGGCTCGGCCCTCGCGGCCCGGATGGCCGAACGGGCCCGTGCCTGCGTGGCCCTGGACCTCGCCGGCACCCGCGAGGACCGGCGCATAGCGGTGGAGGCGCCGCCCGAGTGCGACAGCGCGATGCAGCGGGACGGCGTGGTCGCCAAGCCGCCGTCCGGCAGGGGCGAGCGGTCGTGGTGGCTGACCCAGCTGGTCGAGGCCGCGCCCCTGGCGACGTGGTACGAGCGGCTCGGCGTCACGGGCGCGGCCGAGGCGGTGGCCCTGCCGGTGGCCGACGGCTGGCAGCCCGATCTGCACGCCGCCTGGTGCCGGGCGGCCGTGCGACAGCGGGACGCCGCGTGGGCGAGGGCGCTGCTGGGCCCGGCGACGGCGCCGCCCGCGCCGGAAGGGGGGACGTGGCGCGACCCGGCGAAGCTGCTGTCGGCCCTGCCGCCCGCCGAACGGGCCTCCTGGGTGGCCGACTTCATCGCCGCGCACGGGCTGTCGGACGCGTTCCGGCTGCTGGGGGTGTGCGCGGTGCCGTGGGCGGAGCCGCTGGGGAGGGCGGTGGTGGATGCGCTCGACATCGCGCGGGACGCGGGGAGTTATCCGTGGAGCTTCAGCGGGGTGATGGGGATGGCGGAGCGCTGCCTCGACCCGGCGGAGGCCGGGCGGCTGGCGGTGCTCACTTCGGCGCCGGACGAGGAGTCGGCTCCGCCGGGGGCCTCCGGCTACTGGGCGGAGGCGTTCCGTCGGCTCGTGGGCACGCTGCGGCTGCGGGGGGTGATGCGGGAGGAGTTGGGCGCCCCGTAGGGGCGCGGGGCTGTTACATCATGCGGCTTCGCCGCGTGGGCGCGACCAGCCCCCACCGGCCCTCAGCCGACGCACCACCCCAGGGGTCCGGGGCGAAGCCCCCTGGGGGCACCTCCTGGGGGCACCCCCAGCGGTAGCTGGGGGAGGTAGCTGGGGGACTCGACTGCGGGCGCATCGTGGCCGATCGCGCAGTTCCTCGCGCCCCTTCGGGGCACCGTGGTGCCCCGATCAGCCCACCGCGTGGCGCACGTTGGCGTTGACCCACTCCACGATCGATGCCGTCGTGGCGCCCGGGGTGAAGATCTCCGCGACCCCCAGCGCCTTGAGCGGCGGGATGTCCTCGTCCGGGATGATGCCGCCGCCGAAGACCTTGATGTCCTCGGCGTCGCGCTCCCGGAGCAGCTCCAGCACCTTGGCGAACAGGGTGTTGTGCGCGCCGGACAGGATGGACAGCCCGATCGCGTCGGCGTCCTCCTGGATCGCGGTGTCGACGATCTGCTCGGGCGTCTGATGGAGCCCGGTGTAGATCACCTCCATGCCCGCGTCGCGCAGCGCCCGCGCGATGACCTTGGCGCCGCGATCATGGCCGTCGAGCCCCGGCTTGGCCACCACCACGCGGATCGGACCGGTCACTCCCATCACTGCCTCCATGCACTACCGCCGCCAACCGGCCGGGGATGTGAACGAACGTTATCCACAGCATCCCGCAACCGGCCGTTTCGCGGTGGAGAGCGAGGGGGAAATCACACGTGGGACACCACGTTCGCTTCTCACCGCTCCCGTTTCCCGCGTCTCACGGGCCGCAGCGCCGCCCGGACCCCAAGAGCCGCCGGGCCGCGGGGCGGCCACGAGGGGAGCCGCGGCGAGGCCGCCGTGCCGCAGAGCCGTCCCAGCCGCATGGCTCAGCGGTGCGGCAGGCAGCGCACAGCTGCCCGCCAGGGCACACGGGGGACAGTTGCCCTGCATGTGTGCCGTTCGGGAGGTCGGCCAATGGGGGCCTTGCCCTATCTCCGCATGCTCGTACGCCCTTCTGCCGCTCTGCTGCGGTCCACGGTGCTCGAGCTGTTGATCCTCACGGTGCACGTCCTGCTCTATCCGACGGGCCTGGCGCAGGAGCGCCGCCCCCCGCCGCCTGCCGTCTCCGGGCCGCGGAGCGAACAGGAGGGCGACGGCGAGGACCGCCCGCCGGTGCTCCTCCTCCACGGCTTCATCGACAACCGCTCGGTCTTCGTCCTCCTCCGCCGCTCCCTGCGGCGGCACGGCTGGCAGCACGTCCTGACCCTCAACTTCTCGCTGCTGACGTGCGACGTCCGCGCCGCGGCCGCGCTCCTCGCCGGGCACGTCGAGGAGGTCTGCGCCCGCACCGGCAGCCCGCAGGTCGACGTCGTCGGGCACAGCCTCGGCGGCCTGATCGCCCGGTACTACGTGCAGCGGATGGGCGGTGACACCCGGGTCCGCACCCTGGTCACGCTCGGCACCCCGCATGCCGGCACACACCTGGCGGGCATCGTGCCCGGGCACCCGCTGGCCCGGCAGATGCGTCCCGATTCCGAGATCGTCGCGGAGCTCTCGGAACCTGCGCCGCAATGCGGCACGCAATTCGTCAGTTTCTGGAGCGAGCTCGATCTCATCATGATCCCGGTGGAGACTGCACGGATCGATCATCCGGATCTGATCTCGCGCAGTGTGCGGGTGAGCGGCGTGGGTCATCTCGCCCTCCCCGTGCACGCGGAGGTGGCCGCCGGCATCCGGCAGGCGCTGACCACGGAGGAGACGGCGGACGGCCGTGCCGGGGCGGCCTCGGTGGCCTGACCGACGGGGTCCCGTACGGCCCGTTGTCGAACGTATATCGAACGTCAAGTCGAGCCGCCCGGGTTCAGTCCACCAAAAGGCGGCTAAATGCCCGACGTCCGCATGCCCGAAACGTGGGGAAGATTGTCGCCGTCGCATACCGCCGGGTACAGTCGCCGCTAATTCTCCTGCCCCCAAGGCGAAATGGAAGTGGTGGTGAACGACCGTCACCCGTCGGCGGGCCCGGCTCCGGCCGTTCCCGCTCACGATGCCTCCTCCTACGGGCACTACGCCCCGTCGCCGTACGAGCAGCAGGACAACGCACCGCAGGGCTACGCCGGATACGCCTACGACACGTACGCCTCCGGCGGTTCGGGGCACTGGGAGACCACCAGCACATGGGGCGCCGCGAGCGGGCAGACCCAGACCTGGGACTTCAGCGGCTACGACCTCGGCGACGGCGGGCAGCCGACCGGGCTGGGGGACAGCTCCGGCTGGGCCGCGGCCGGTTCGTACGACACGTACGGCTCCGGCGTTTCGGAACACCCCGGTGGCTGGGGGACGAACGCGCACGCCGCGCAACAGCCGCCCGTCGACCAGGCCATGACGCAGACCTGGGACACCTCCGGGTACTACCCGTCCTGGAACACCTCCGCCCAGTGGGACTTCACCGGTTACTCGCAGACCCAGGCCTGGGACACCGGCGGCTACGCCGGGACCGCGCCGGAGGCGGCCCCGGAGCCCGAGCCGGCGCCCGCGGTCGTCCCCACCCCGACCCTCATGACCGACGTGTCCGCCGTCTCCGGGTTCTCCGGTGTGGCCGACGCCGAGACCTGCACCATGTCGGTCCTCGACATGGAGGAGGCGGAGGCCCCGGCGGCGGAGCCGTCCCCGGCCGCCCCCGCCCGCAACCGCCGCAAGGGCGCTGCCTCGCGCGCCGGTTACCGCCCCCGCCGCCGGGCGCTCCTCACGGTCGCCGTGCCCTCGGTGGCCGTCATGGGCGTGGCCGGGATCGCCGCCGCGTCCGTGGCGGCCGGCGGGCACAAGGACACCCCGCACACACAGGCCGCCCCCGAGCAGCCGGTGAAGCTCTCGGCGGCCAACAGCAAGCTGGACACCCAGCTAGCCGGTCTCAGCAAGGGCGCCGACGACTTCGCCTCCCGCGCCAGCCGCAACCAGGAGCGGCTCGACCTCCAGGCCCGCCAGGAGGAGGAGCGCAAACGCAAGGCGGAGGAAGCCGCCCGAAAAGAGGCGGAGCGCCCGAAGTTCGCGCTCCCCGTCAGCCAGCACGGCCTGAGCGCCTTCTTCGGACAGGCGGGCGTCAACTGGATGTCGGTGCACACCGGCATCGACTTCCCCGTCAGCTACGGCACTCCGGTCATGGCCGCCACCGACGGCACCGTCAGCACGCAGTACAACGTCGCCTACGGCAACATGGCCAAGGTGACGTCCGCGGACGGCACCGAGACCTGGTACTGCCACCTGAGCAGCTACAAGCTGCGCTCGGGGAAGGTCAAGGCCGGGGACGTCATCGCCTATTCCGGCAACTCCGGCAACTCCACCGGCCCGCACCTCCACTTCGAGGTCCGCCCCGGCGGCTCGGCAGTGGACCCCCTCCCGTGGCTCCGCAGCCACGACCTGGACCCGACGTAGGAGGCCCCGCGCCCGAAGGGGCGCGGGGCTGCTTTCGATATGCGGCTCCGCCGCGTGGGCGCGACCAGCCACAGCCGACCCGCAGCGAAGGCCAAAGCTAAAGCTTCTCCACCGGCGCGTACCGCAAAAGCAGCCGCTTCGGCTTCTCCTCGCCGAAGTCGATCGTCGCCTCGGCGTTGTCCCCGCTGCCCTTGACCCCGACGACCGTGCCGAGTCCGAACGAGTCGTGCGTGACCCGGTCCCCGACGGTCAGGGAGACCACCGGACGGTCCTTGGCGCGGCGCGTGGCGAACCCGCTCGGCCCCGCCTTGCCGGAACCGGAACCCGAACCGCGCGACGACGCGAAGCCGGACGTGATGCCCGAGCCGCCGCGCCCCGACCCCATCGAGCCCATCGTCGCCGAGGGCGTCGCCGGCCCGGTGCGCCGCCAGGTCACGTACTGGTCGGGGATCTCCTCCAGGAACCGCGACGGCGGGTTGTAGGAGGGCTGGCCCCACGCGCTGCGCATGCTCGACCGGGTCAGGTACAGCCGCTCGCGGGCCCGCGTGATGCCCACGTAGGCGAGCCGGCGCTCCTCCTCCAGCTCCTTGGTCTGGCCGAGGGCGCGCATGTGCGGGAAGACGCCGTCCTCCATGCCCGTGACGAAGACGACCGGGAACTCCAGGCCCTTGGCCGTGTGCAGGGTCATCAGCGTGATGACGCCGGTGCCCTCCCCCGCGGCGCCAGCCGCTGATCTCTCAGCCTCGTCGGGGATCTGGTCGGAGTCGGCGACGAGCGCGACCTTCTCCAGGAAGTCGGCCAGGGTGCCCGGCTCCTCCTCCGTGCGCTCCTGCTCGAACTCGAGGGCGACGGCTGCGAGTTCCTGGAGGTTCTCGATGCGGGTCTCGTCCTGCGGGTCGGTGGAGGCCTGGAGTTCGGCGAGGTAGCCCGTGCGCTCCAGCACCGCCTCCAGGATCGTGGCGGGCCCGGCGCCGGACTCGACGACCGTGCGCAGCTCCTCCATCAGGACGTTGAAGCGCTTGACGGCGTTCGCCGAGCGGGCGGCCATGCCGTAGGCCTCGTCCACACGGCGCAGCGCCTGCGCGAAGCTGACCTTCTCGCGCAGCGACAGGGCGTCGATCATGGCTTCGGCGCGCTCGCCGATGCCGCGCTTGGGCACGTTGAGGATGCGCCGCAGCGGCACGGTGTCCTCGGGGTTGGCGAGCACCCGCAGGTAGGCCAGGACGTCGCGGACCTCCTTGCGCTCGTAGAAGCGCACGCCGCCGACGACCTTGTAGGGCAGGCCGACGCGGATGAAGATCTCTTCGAAGACGCGGGACTGGGCGTTGGTCCGGTAGAAGACGGCCACGTCGCCCGCCTTGGCGTCGCCGGCGTCCGTCAGCCGGTCGATCTCGTCGGCGACGAACTGGGCCTCGTCGTGCTCGGTGTCGGCGACGTAGCCGGTGATGGCGGCGCCCTCGCCGGCCTCGGTCCACAGGTTCTTCGGGCGGCGGTTCTCGTTGCGCTCGATGACCGCGTTGGCGGCGTTGAGGATCGTCTGCGTGGAGCGGTAGTTCTGCTCGAGCAGGATCGTGGTGGCGTCCGGGTAGTCCTCCTCGAACTGGAGGATGTTGCGGATGGTGGCGCCGCGGAAGGCGTAGATCGACTGATCGGCGTCACCGACGACGCACAGCTCGCCGGGGCCCTCCTCGCCCGCGTTCTCCGGCGTGCCGACCAGCTCGCGCACGAGCGTGTACTGGGCGTGGTTGGTGTCCTGGTACTCGTCGACCAGGACGTGCCGGAAGCGGCGCCGGTAGTGCTCCGCCACGTCCGGGAAGGCCTGCAGCAGGTGCACGGTGGTCATGATGATGTCGTCGAAGTCCAGGGCGTTGGCCTCGCGGAGCCGGGCCTGGTACATCGCGTACGCCTGGGCGAGCGTCTTCTCGAAACCGTCCGCGGCCTGCCCGGCGAAGGCCTCCTCGTCGATGAGCTCGTTCTTGAGGTTGGAGATCTTCGCGCTGAAGGACTTCGGCGGGAACTTCTTCGGGTCGAGGTCCAGGTCGCGGCAGACGAGCGCCATGAGCCGCTTGGAGTCGGCCGCGTCGTAGATCGAGAAGGAGGACGTGAAGCCCAGCTTCTTGCTCTCGCGGCGCAGGATGCGGACGCACGCGCTGTGGAAGGTCATCACCCACATCGCGTTCGCCCGCGGGCCGACGAGCTGCTCGACGCGCTCCTTCATCTCGCCCGCGGCCTTGTTGGTGAAGGTGATCGCGAGGATCTGGCCCGGGTGCACGCCGCGCGCGCCCAGCAGATGGGCGATGCGGTGCGTGAGGACGCGCGTCTTGCCGGAGCCGGCGCCCGCGACGATCAGCAGCGGCGAGCCGGTGTGCACCACGGCCTCGCGCTGCTGCTCGTTCATCCCCTCCAGCAGAGCCGCCGGATCGACGGCCGGGCGCACGGCGCCGTCGCGGTAGTACGCCTCGCGGGGGACGGGCACGTCGAATGCCCCGCCGAACAGGTCGTCCGGCAGGGGCTCCGGGGCCGCGTCGTCCTCCGGGGGCGGCGGAGGGGGCTCCTCGTCGGAGGGGGCCAGGTCCGCCAGGAAGCTGTCGTCAAAGAGGCTGCTCATCGCCTCCCGAGTCTAGGCCGCCCCGCCGACAGCCGGTCCCGGATCCGGTCAGGCCGTGGTCACACCCACAGCACGGCGATGAAGACGTTGGCCGTCGTCAGTGCGCCGACCGTGCCGAAAGCCGCCGCGTCGACCTTCTCGTCGTCGCGCTTGACGTACACCAGCCCCAGGATCACGACCAACAGCGCAAGCTTCAGGCCGATCTTGAAGTTGTTGAGCGTGTCGCCCTGGGCCTGGTTGAGGCCGACCAGCGCAACGCCGGTGACCAGCATGGTGAGCGCGCCGTGCAGCATCGCGGGGACCATGCGCGCCTCCCCCTTGCCCATGGCCTTGATCTGGGTCAGGAAGCCGCCGAGCAGCGAGGCGATGCCGATGATGTGCAGAGCGATCACGGCGTGAATCAGTACGTCCATGAGAACCGACATTAACCGGACGCATAGCACCCGCTCGTCATGAGGTCCGGCTGGAACACCGCATCGGTCACAGGAGGCAATGATCCTTCCGCACCCGCCGGGGCAGCCTGCCGGACACGATCGCCAAACCGACGATTACGGGCATTACCGGTCATGCCCGTTTCCCGCGGATCCCGCGGTTTAGCGTCCTCCTGCAGACGGCGGCGGCCCGTTCTCTCCCCCCTCGTGCGGGCCGTCGCCGGGCATCGTCTCTGCCGGACCGGAAGGAAGTGACGGCCACCGTGGCGTCGCACCGCAAGCCCAGGCTCCACCAGCTCGCCGGCACGACCGTCCGGACGGCGGCCACCCTCGCCCTGGCGGGCGCCGCCACCGCCACGGCCCTGGAGGGCACCGGCCACGCCTCCCCCGCCCTCTCCCCCGCACAGGCCAAGGCCCAGGTCGCCCGCTACTACCAGCAGGCCGAGGCGGCCACCGAGCAGTACGACGGGGTGAAGGAGCGGGCCGACCGGGCCCAGCAGCGGCTGGACGGACTCCAGGACGAGGCCGCCCGCAGGACCGAACGGCTCAATGCCGCCCGCAACGCCCTGGGGTCCTTCGCCACCGCCCAGTACCGCGAGGGCGGCATCCCCGCGACCGTCCGGCTCTTCCTGTCCTCCTCCCCCGACCGGTACCTGGAGCGGGCCTCCATGGCCGACCGCGCGGGCTCCCGGCAGGCCGCCGTCGTCGCGGCCGTCCAGCACGACCTGCGGGACGTCCGGCAGGTACGGACCACCGCCGAGGCCCAGCTCACCGAGCTCAGGACGGACGAGGCCAGGCTGGCTCAGCACAAGCACACCATCGAGACCAAGCTGGCCCAGGCCCGGCAGGTGCTCGACCAGCTGCCGTCCGAGGAGCGGGCGGTCGTCGAGAGCGGCGACACCGGAACGGCCGTCCGGGCGGCCGGCAGTGCAGCAGGCGATGCGGCAGGCGGCGCGGTGAAGTCCGTGACGGGGGAGGGGAGTTCCTCCACCACGGTGCACGAGGCGGCCTCGGCCGTCTCCGGACGGGCCGCGCAGGCGGTGGCGTTCGCCTACTCCGCGCTCGGCAAGCCCTACGTCTGGGGGGCGACGGGCCCGTCCTCCTTCGACTGCTCGGGCCTGACGCAGGCCGCCTGGCAGGCGGCCGGGGTGTCGCTGCCGCGCACCACGTACACCCAGATCAACGCCGGGCAGCGGATCGCCCGGGACCGGCTCGCCCCGGGCGACCTGGTGTTCTTCTACCCGGGCATCACCCACGTCGGGCTCTACATCGGCGGCGGCCGGATGATCCACGCCCCGCACCCCGGGGCGCCCGTGCGGATCGCGCCCATCGACGAGATGCCGTTCGCGGGGGCGACGCGGCCGGTCTGACGGCCGTTGCTGACGACCGCTGTCGAACGGGCCTACGCCGTGGGCGCCTTCAGCTGCTTGGTCAGCCACCGGAAGACGTCCGGCACCTGCTTCTTCCACACCGCGGTGCCGTGGCCGCCGGCGCCCGCCGGTATCAGGGTCACCTGCACGGTCGTCGGCGGCTTGGCCGACTGCTTGATCGCCATGCCCGCCTGGTAGCCGTCGGTCTCCGCACCCGAGAGGAACAACGCCACGCGGGGCGGGGTCTGGGCGCGCTGGAGCATCTTCCAGGGGTTGTTCTCGTCGCGCAGCTGCGGGGTCTTGGCGGTGAGCGAAGCGGGCTCGCCGACAGGGTCGTTGTAGCCGGACAGGCCCACGCCGGCCCGGTAGCGGTCCGGGTGCGCGATGGCGAGCTTGGCCGCGCAGTGCGCTCCGGCGGAGTAGCCCGCGACCGCCCAGCCGTCGGCGGAGTCCTCGGCCCGGAAGGTGTCGGTGACCATCTTGCGGACGTCGACGCTGAGCCAGGTGTCCGCGTTGACCTTGCCGGGGATGTTGGCGCAGCCGGAGTCGGTGTCGCCGAGGAGGGTGGTGCGGGGTGCCACGATGATGAACGGGGCGACCTCGCCCTTCTCCATCAGGGGCTTGAGCTGCGTGTTGACGTTGAGGGAGCCGAACCAGGCCTTGGCGGAGCCGGGGAAGCCGGGCAGCACCTCGACGACGGGGAACTTCTTGTTCTGGTACGCCGGGTCGTTGTACTGCGGCGGCAGCCAGACGTAGACCTCGCCCTCCACGCCCGATATTCGGCCCTTGAACTCGGTCTCCTGGACGCCCGGGCCCATCCGGTTGTCGGAGGCGGGCTTGAACTTCTGCACTTCCTTGGGGCCTTCGTCGGCCTTGCGGCCGCCGGTGCCGTCCGGCCCCAGGTCGGCCGCCGCCTTGACGTGGTTGCCGGTGCCGAACAGATCGGCCCAGCTGTCGAAGAGCCCGTTGGTGTTGTTGACGATCACGAAGACCAGGACGACCGCCGTGATCTGCGCGAACAGCAGCATGAAGAAGCGCGTGATCTGCCGGACCGGCCTGGGCCCGCCGATCTTCGCCCAGAGGGTGAGCGGCAGGGCGAGGGCCAGCACCACCAGGACGATCGCGGTCAGGAAGAAGGGCGTTCCTGTCAGGCTCATCGGGCGGTGGCTCTCGTTCGGCGGAGGTGGTCTCGCCCGTGGTAGATGCCCGGCGGGGCCCGGAGGTTCCGCCGGGGTGAGCCACGGCACAGCGGGCCTTCCCCCAGCCGCCTCCCCCAGCTACCGCTGGGGGTACCCCCAGGAGGTGCCCCCAGCCGGGCCCGCCGCGCCCGCCGTGCCTGCCTCAGACGAGCCGGCGTGCCGTCGCCCAGCGCGTCAGCTCGTGCCGGTTGGACAGCTGCAGCTTGCGCAGCACCGCCGAGACGTGCGACTCGACGGTCTTCACGGAGATGAACAGCTGCTTGGCGATCTCCTTGTACGCGTACCCGCGCGCGATCAGCCGGAGGACCTCCCTCTCGCGCTGCGTCAGCCGGTCCAGGTCCTCGTCGACCGGTGGGGCGTCCGTGGACGCGAAGGCGTCGAGGACGAAGCCGGCCAGCCGCGGCGAGAAGACCGCGTCGCCCTCCTTGACCCGGAAGACCGCGTCGACCAGGTCCGTGCCGGTGATGGTCTTGGTGACGTAGCCGCGGGCGCCGCCGCGGATGACACCGATGACGTCCTCGGCGGCGTCCGAGACGGACAGGGCGAGGAAGCGGACCGGATTCTCCTGATCGGCCATCATGGCCGCGCTGCGACGCAGCACCTCCACACCGCCACCGCCCGGGAGGTGGACGTCCAGCAGGACGACCTCGGGACGGGTGGCGGTGATGACCGTGACGGCCTGGTCGACGTCGGCGGCCTCGCCGACGACCTCGACGCCCGTGCGCTCGGTGGCGCCGATCTCGGCCTGCACGCCCGTGCGGAACATCCGGTGGTCGTCCACCAGCACCACCCTGACGTGCCGCTCCGGCATCTGTTCGGTCGTCATCACGCCTTCTCCGCCCTCTCCATCTCCAGCTCCACTTCTGTCCCCCCGCCGGGCACGGAACGCAGCCGCGCCGTACCGCCGTTGCGCTGCATCCGGCCGATGATCGACTCGCGGACGCCCATCCGGTCCTCCGGCACCGCGTCCGGATCGAAGCCGGGGCCCCGGTCCCGTACGGAGATGAAGACCGTACGCCCCTCGACCTCGGCATACACCTGGACGGCGCCGCCCTCGCCACCGTACTTGGCCGCGTTGACCATGGCTTCACGGGCGGCCTGCAGCTGTGCGTCCAGCCGCTCGTCCAGCGGGCAGTCGCCGACGACGACGACCTCGATCGGCACCCCGTGATGATCCTCCACCCCGGCCGCGGCGGCCCGGACCGCGTCGGCCAGGGTCCGGGGCTCCTCGGCCTCGTCCTTGCCACGGCCCTCGGGGTTGTAGAGCCAGGCGCGCAGCTCGCGCTCCTGGGCCCGGGCGAGGCGGGCGACCTCGCGCGCGTCCTCGGCGTTGCGCTGGATGAGGGTGAGGGTGTGCAGGACGGAGTCGTGGACGTGGGCGGCGACCTCGGCACGCTCCTGGGCGCGGATGCGCATCGTGCGCTCGGCGGAGAGGTCCTGCGTCATCCGCACCACGGAGGGACCGGCGAGCAGGGCGATGCCGACCAGGACGGCCAGCGAGGCCTGGAGCACGGTGCCCAGGTGCTCCGCGGAGCTCTGCAGCACGACGATGCCCGTCGCGCCGGCTCCGACCAGGAGGACGCCGGCCGCGCCGCGCGCGAGCGGCAGGACGCGCTTGCTGCGGCCGACCTCCACCCAGTGGGAGCGGCGGGCGTTGTCGGCCTGGCGCCAGACGAGGGCGACGCCGGCGCCCATGAGGACCAGCGGCCAGACGTAGGCGTTGGCCCGGCCGAGGTGCAGCCGGTCGAGGAATATGGCGGCGCCGACGACGAGGGCGACGAGCGCGAAGACCTGCCCGCGGTCGGGCTTGCGGGCGAAGATCCGTCTGCGCCCGTCCGCCGAGACCTCGGCGACCGCGGGCCGCGGCACCTCGACCCCGCCGACGCCCAGCGGCACGACGAACCAGAACACCGCGTAGAGCAGGGCCCCCATGCCCTGCGCCAGGAACAGGGCCACGAACACCAGCCGCACCCAGGACACCGGCACCCCGAGGTGCCCGGCGAGCCCGCGCGCGACGCCGCCGAGCATGCGACCCTCCGCGCTGCGGTAGAGCTTGCGCAGGGGTGGGGCGTCCGGGGGCGTGACTGTGGTCATACCTTGATCGTCACACGTCGGGAGGGGGCACGGCATCAGGGTCGTCCCTGAGCGGACCCCCATCCCGGGCCTGCGGGCCCGGTCCGGCCTCAGCGGCCCTTCGCCGGGCGGAAGCCGTCGCGGACGGCGTCGAAGACCGGACGGTGGCGGTCCCATTCCGCGTCCGGCGCGGAGAGGTAGATCGCGTACTCGTTGCCGCCCTCGCGCCCGAACCCGAGGTCGATCGCGCGGTAGGAACGGGCGCGGCCCTTGAACCTGAACTCCCAGACCGCGGCGGGCTCTCCGCGGAAGGTGGTCGCCTGGAGCCGACCGAGGGTGTATTCGTCGACCTTCTTCTTCGTCTGCTCCTCGACGTCCTTGAAGTGCTGAACGGGGTCGGAGCTCGCGAACTCCAGGACGTTGATCTTGATACCGACGCGGCCGGTGACGTCCAGGTAGTTCACCTCGGTCGAGGACGAGGTCGCCGCGTCGCGGTGCCAGCCGTCCGGGACGGGGAAGGAGACGCCGAGCTTGTCCTCCTTGACGAGGTGGTAGCCCTCCGGCACGGGCGGGGGCGTCCAGGCGGGCGAAGCGCTGGGCGAGGCGGAACGGCTCGGCTGCGGACTCGGTGACGCGGCAGGCTCGGCCGTGGTGTCCTCCCCGCCGTCGTCCTGCTGCAGGAACATGTACGCCCCGGCGGCCAGCCCGGCCGCCGCGACCGCGGCCGCGGCACCCCACAGCACGCCGCGCGGCCGCCCCTTCGCCCGTGCGGGCGGCTCGGGGCGGGGGGAGGGAACGGTCACAGCGGCGGTGACCGGCGTGTCCGCCGTGGGCGCGGACTGCTGCAGGGCGCCGGGGAGTTGCCCGGAGCCGGGCAGGCGTGGGTGCGTCCCGGTCTCCGGCTGCGGGAGGGGGGATTCCTGCGGGACGGCGGGCGGTGCCGGGGCCGCCGCGGCGGCTGCGACTGCCGTTCCGGCCTCCGGCCACACGACGCTCGTGCCCGCTGGTGCCACGACGGTCTCGTCCGGGATCCCGACCGGGAGGGCGCCAGGTTCGGTCAGTATCTGTTCGGCCAGGTCCGCCGGGGGCCGCAGGGACGGGTCCTTGGCCAGGAGCGTCTCGATCAGCCGCGCCAGCGGCCCCGCGTGGCGCGGCGGCGGCAACGGGTCCATGGCGATGGCGTAGGCCGTCTCGACGCCCGTGTCCCGGCGGAACGGGGGACGGCCCTCCAGCGCCTGGTAGAGCGTGGCGCCCAGCGCCCACAGGTCGGCGGCGGGACCGGGCTTGGCGCCCTTGACCCGCTCGGGTGCGATGTAGTCGATCGAGCCGACCATCTCGCCGGTCTTGGTCAGGGTCGAGGTGCCGGTGGACTGGGCGATGCCGAAGTCAGTCAGCACGACCCGCCCGTCGTGGCTGAGCAGCACGTTGCCCGGCTTGACGTCGCGGTGCAGCACACCGGCCGCGTGGGCCGCACGCAGCGCCGCGATCATGCCGCGGCCGATCCGGGCGGCCTCCTCGGGGCCGATCGTGCCGCGCTTGAGCACGTCGCCGAGCGTCGTCGACGGCACGTACTCCATCACGATGCACGGCAGGCCGCCGTCGTCGACCACATCGTGGACGACGACCACGTTGGGGTGGTTGATCCGGGCCGCGCTGCGGGCCTCGCGGCGGGTGCGCTCGTAGAGGGTGGCGAGGTCCTCGTCGTCCAGGCCCGGCGAGACGTGCAGCCGCTTCACCGCGACCTGGCGTGCCAGCAGCTCGTCCTCGGCGCGCCAGACGGTGCCCATGCCGCCGCGGCCGATCCGCTCCAGGAGCCGGTACCGCCCGGCGATCAGGCGTCCGGCGTCCGGTCCGGGGCCGGATACGTCCTCGGGCCACGCCCCGGGCCATGACTCCGTCACCGCGCGCCCCCTCCGGTTCCCCATGTGTGTTCGAGCAGCGCCACCCTAACCGGATCGGTCTCAGGGACGATCTCAGGGAACGGCCAGGGTCGTCACGGATGCCGTACGTGCGTTCCGGTTGACACCATGTGCACATGACCGACGAAGCACCTCCCGCCGACCGCCACGACGGCAGACCGCCGCTGCGGCGCAGCCGCGAGCCCAAGCTGATCTCCGGCGTGTGCGGAGGGCTCGCCCGGTACTTCGACCTGGACCCGGTCGTGTTCCGGGTGGTGCTGGGCGTGCTCGCGGTCACCGGCGGCCTCGGCCTGATCCTCTACGGCTTCGCCTGGCTGCTGATCCCCCTGGAGGGCGAGGAGGAGAACGAGGCCCGCCGGATGCTGTCGGGCCGCGTCGAGGGCCCCGCGCTGACGGCGGTGCTGTGCGCGCTGGTGGGCTGCGGGCTGTTCCTGTCCATGCTCAACAACGGCGGGGTGCTGGCCTTCGGGCTGATGCTGCTGATAGCCCTCAGCGGCGCGGCGTACTGGTCGCAGCGCCGCCGGCTGGCCGAGGCGGAGGAGGCCGTGCCCGATGCGGCCGGTGCCCAGAAGCCTTTCAAGGCCCCGAAGACGGTGGAGGCACCCCCGGAGACGCAGGCCCCGCCGATGGCGGGCACCCCTTCCTGGTGGCGCGACCCGCTGGCGCGGGACGTCATGGCGGCGACCCGCATCAGCACGGGCTATCTGTGGGGACCCGACGACGGCACAGGGGCGGCCGGGGCCGCACCCGCCGGGGTGGCAGGGACCGTCCGGACCGCCGTGGAGAACGCGTGGGGCGCCGCCGTGGAGCACGCCCGCCCGGTCCGCCGCGCCCCCCGGCTCGGCGGCTGGACGTTCCTGCTGGCCCTGGCCGCCGGCTGGGCGGGCACCGCCGTGCACTGGCACCAGCAGCCGCTGGGCACCTCCCTGGAGACGGGCCTGGCCTGTGCGCTCGGCGTCTTCGGCCTGGGCATCGTGCTCAGCTCGTTCTACGGGCGCACAGGCGGCGGCACGGTCTTTCTCGGGGTGCTCACCGCCGTCCTGCTGACGGGCGCGACCGCCCTGCCGAAGTCGGTCACCCCGGACTGGACGCACATGACGTGGCATCCGGCGAGCGCGGCCGACGTGCAGAGCCGTTACGCGGTGGGCAGCGGCGTCGGCGTGCTCGACCTGAGCGGCCTGCACCCGCCGGACGGGCAGGGCGGACCGCCCGTCAGCGCCAGTGCCGAGGTGGGCGCGGGTCGGCTCAAGGCCGTGCTGCCCGACGACATGACGGCGCAGCTGACCATCGAGGTCGGCGTCGGCGACATCCAGCTGCCCGGTGAAGGGCGCGACGACATCGGGATCCGGCCCGGGCAGCACCGGAAGGTGACCCTGGCCCCCGTCGCCGGGCACCCCTCGCGCGGCACGCTGGAGCTCCGGCTCAAGGCCGGTATCGGACAGGTGGAGGTGACCCGTGGGACGCCATGAGTTCGAACCGGGGAAGCTGGTCGTCGGCCTGGTGCTGATCGGCGGCTGTCTGGCGCATCTCGCGTCCGTGCGCGGCTGGGTGCACCTCCCCTTCTACTTCCTGCTGCCGGTGCTCGTCGGGGGCTTCTGCGTGGCGGGCCTGGTCTCCTCCCTCGCCTTCGCGGTACGCCGCCACCGCGCCCGGGGCACGGAACAGCGCGAGCTGCTGTGACCCGGGCCGGGGGCCGGGCTCAGCGCCGGGCGCGCCCCCGGCGACGGCGGGGCCGCATCGCGTCCACCGACAGCAGGGGCGCACCCGCGACTATCAGCGGCAGCCAGGCCATCAGATAGGCCAGGTCGTTGCCGTAGTAGTAGGGCGTGGCCGGCCAGCTGACCGTCATCCACAGGGTGAACGAGATCAGTGCACCGCCGGCTGCGGCGAGGCGGGCGAAGAGGCCCAGCAGCGTCCCCAGCCCGACCGCCAGCTCGCCGAGGGCGAGGCCGTAGCCGAAGCCGACCGGGCTCTTCAGGCCCAGGTCCACCAGGGCCGGGATCGCGGCGGTGTCGCGCGCCGAGTGCATCAGGGCCCCGAGGGACCCCTGCCCGGTGGCGGCCAGGAAGACGGAGTCGGTGAGCTTGTCCAGGCCCGCGTAGACGAAGGTGACGCCGAGAAAGACGCGCAGCGGCAGCAGCGCATACCGGGTCAGCTCATCGCTCTTCCCGAGCACACCCCTGAGTGCCATGCGCGCCGCCCGCCTTCCGTCCCGTCGTGGTCCTCGAACGACCAGGCCCTCGAAAGACCGGGCCTGCAACCGACCATACGTACGGAAGACGTTCCGCGCTCGCCCTTGTGGACAGCGGCCCGCATGTGGACAACCCGCTGTGCGCCGTGAGGCGCTCACTGTTCGAGTGGAGGTGAAAGACCACCACCGTCCGCCCTGTCGCAGCAGGGCGGCTGAAGCTGAGGGCAGCTCGCCCCGGGAGGTGCCGGGGTGGGTGGCAAGCGGCCCTGACAAAGCCGGGACGTGTCAGAACTGCCAGATGGCGCGGGTCCGGCAAGCGAGACGGAAAGGAGTACGCGAGGAACCGGCGTGCACGCCCCCTGATTCCACACCAGCTCCAACCTGGCGGATACGGGCTGGAAGCGGCGCGTCCCTGCTCAGAGTGGGAGGCAGGGAACTTCCCGAGGGTCATCGGATTGGCGCTCGGGGAGGCCACGGTGAAGTGCTGCGGGGTAGCCGTGGCGATGTCGCGGGGGTATAGCCGGGCTCCTCCTCCGTCGATCGACAGTGAGTGAACACGGGAACCGTCCCGGTCCTGACCTGCAACGACACAGCCGGTGCCGTCGTGGGCTGGGTCCACCGTCGGCCGATCGGGCCGGGGCGGGGCGGAGCCGCCGTAGTACTCCGAGCCGGGGAGAGCCCGGCACATGGGGAAGGGCGGCAGCGGATCCGAGAAGGGAAGGAGGCTGCAATGCCGAAAGACGCACTGCTGAACAGCAGTGCTCCGCAGGCCCCGAAGGGGCCTCACCAGCGGGTATCGGAGATGCAGGCCAAGCTTCACCGTTGGGCGGCGGCCGATCCCGGCCGCAGGTTCGACGACCTGTTCAACCTCGTGCACGACCCGGCGACGCTGCTCGTGGCGTTCGAACGGGTCGCAGGCAACAAAGGTGCCGAAACACCCGGAGTGGACGGCCAGACGGTCGTCAACATCGAGCGGGAAAGCGGCACTTGGGGGTTCCTGGAGGACCTGCGCCGCATACTCCGGACGGGTGAATTCCGCCCGCTGCCGGTGCGTGAACGCAAGATCCCCAAGCCCGGCGGGAGCGGAAAGGTGCGCAAGCTCGGCATCCCGACCGTGACCGACCGAGTGGTCCAGGCGGCCCTCAAGCTGGTGCTGGAGCCGATCTTCGAGGCCGACTTCAAGCCGGTCTCCTACGGCTTTAGACCACTGCGGCGGGCACACGACGCGATCGCCGAGATCCACTTCTACGGCACCCACGGCTACCGCTGGGTCCTGGACGCGGACATCGAGGCGTGCTTCGACTCGATCGACCACACGGCCCTGATGGACCAGGTGCGGCAACGAGTGAAGGACAAGCGCGTGTTGCGGCTGGTGAAGGCGTTTCTCAAGGCTGGTGTGCTCACCGAGTCCGCCGTCCGCGAGAGCTCCTACACGGGCACCCCGCAGGGCGGCATCCTCTCCCCGCTGCTGGCGAACATCGCCCTGACGGCGCTCGACGAGCACCTCACGGCGCCATGGGAACCAGGTGGGACGATGTCCACCAGCAGCCGGCGCAAGCGACGACGGCTCAAGGGTCTGCCGAACTGGCGCGTCGTCCGCTATGCGGACGACTTCGTCGTCTTGGTGGACGGAGAGCGCGACGACGCCACAGCGCTGCGCGAGGACATCACCGACGCGCTGCAACCGATCGGCCTCCGCCTCGCGGAGGCCAAGACCCAGATGGTGCACATGTCGGAAGGGTTCGACTTCCTTGGGTTCCGCATCCAGTGGCGCCGCAAGCGAGGATCGGACAAGTGGTACGTCTACACCTTCATCGCTGACCGGCCCATCCGGCAGCTGAAGGACAAGATCCGTGCCCTGACGAACAGAACGTCGCAGCAGGACCCCAGGGACGTGCTGAGAAGGCTCAACCAGATCATGCGCGGCTGGGCCAACTACTTCAAGCACGCGGTCGCGAAGGTCACCTTGAGAACCCTCCAGCGATTTGTCTGGCACCGGGTGATCAACTGGTGGCTCCGGCTCTACCGCTGGAGGTGGAAGGACGTCCGCCGACGCCTCACCGACCGCAATGGCCGGTGGCACAGACCGTCGGCGGACGGGATCGAGTTGTTCGACCTCCAAACGGTGACGATCACCCGTTACCGCTACCGAGGCAACACGATCCCCAACCCCTGGACCCGCTACAACCACGCCTGAACGGCAGAGTCCGTGGAGAGCCCGGTGCGCCGAGAGGCGCACGCCGGGTTCGGAGAGCGGCACGGAGAAACGGACCGGTGGCAACACCGGCACCGCGCTCCGTGCCGACTCAACCACCCACAGGCCCCCGCCCACCCCCTCCGGACTCAGCCGGCCCGGACGCCCAGGGCGCTGCCCGCGAGCCACTCCTCCCAGCCGAGGTTCCAGTCGCCGTAGCCGTTGCCGAAGTGGTCCATCGGCTTGGGCTTGGAGCTGCCGTTCACCTGTACGACGTCGCCCTTGAGACTCATCCCGTACAGCCACTTGGCATTCTCCGTGGACATGCCGATGCAGCCGTGGCTGACGTTCTCCTTGCCGAAGGACTCGGCGTTGTCGGGGGCCGCGTGCACGTACTCGCCGCTGACCGTCTCGCGCATGCTGAAGTCGTACGAGCCGTAGAAGCCGTCGGGGTGGTTGCGGGGGATGCCGATGGAGAGCGAGTCCATGACGACCCGGCCCTCCTTGGCCATGATCGTCTTGATGCCCTGACGGGTCTGGAAGCCCTTCGACTCGTCGCCGCCGCTGATCGGAATGGTGCGCAGCGTCTTCCCGTTGCGGACGACCGTCAACGTGCGGGCCTTGAGGTCCACGGTGTTGACCATCGAGTCGCCGACGGTGAAGGAGAGCGAGCGGTCGCGGTCGGCGGCCGCGCCGGGGGCGAGCTTCACGCCCGCGAGCTTCGCGTCGAGCGTGACCTCGGTGCCGGCGGGCCAGAACTTCTCGGGGCGGAAGTGCAGGTAGGTGTCGCCCTTGGTCTCGTTCCAGTGCCAGGCGCCGGGCACCTTCGCGCTGTTCGAGATCTTCAGCCGGCCCTCGATCCCGGCGCGCAGCTCCTGGGCGATCTTCTGCTTCTTGAAGACGAGGGCGACGGGCTGTCCGACGCCGACCTTCTCGCCGTTCTCGGGGGCGATCTCGGGCCGGACGACCCGGGCGGCGTTCGTCAGCAGCTCGGCGGGCGGCGCGGGCTTCTCGGTGACCGCGGTCGGCGAGGGCGAGGCGGAGGCCGACGGCGAGGAGGACGCCTTCCCGGACTTCGCCGGCCGCTCCTCCGCCTCGGCCCCGCCACCGCAGGCGGTGACGGCCAGGCCGGTGAGGGCGAGGGCGGCGGACAGCCCTATGCAACGGGAGAGGCGCATGGTTCTCCTATCCGGTGTTCCGGTGTTTGCACCACCGATGGCACGACGGAGCCGAGGCGGCTACGCCCCGGCTCGCAACCATCCTAAGCAGCGCAAATACCCCCCAAAGGCACCTGAAGGACGAGCCCTCACCCCCGCCGACGGGCGGGGGTGAGGGCTCGCAGAAATCGCGCGACAAGGACACAGAAACAGCCGCGCCGCCCTCCGGAGGTGCGGAGGGCGGCGCGGCGGCGGTCAGCGGGGAGCGGTCACTCCCACTCGATGGTCCCCGGCGGCTTGCTCGTCACGTCGAGCACGACGCGGTTGACGTCCCGGACCTCGTTGGTGATGCGCGTCGAGATGCGCGCCAGCACCTCGTACGGCATGCGCGTCCAGTCCGCGGTCATGGCGTCCTCGGACGAGACCGGGCGCAGCACGATCGGGTGGCCGTAGGTGCGGCCGTCGCCCTGGACGCCGACGGAGCGGACGTCCGCGAGCAGGACCACCGGGCACTGCCAGATCTCGCGGTCCAGACCGGCGGCGGTGAGCTCCTCGCGGGCGATGGCGTCGGCGTCGCGCAGCAGGTCCAGGCGCTCCTGGGTGACCTCGCCGACGATCCGGATGCCCAGGCCCGGGCCCGGGAAGGGCTGGCGCTGGACGATCTCGTCGGGCAGGCCCAGCTCGGCGCCGACCATGCGGACCTCGTCCTTGAACAGCTGGCGCAGCGGCTCGATGAGCTTGAACTCCAGGTCCTCGGGGAGGCCGCCCACGTTGTGGTGGGACTTGATGTTGGCGGTGCCGGTGCCGCCGCCCGACTCGACGATGTCCGGGTAGAGGGTGCCCTGCACCAGGAACTCGACCGGCTCGCCGCTCGCGGAGCCCTCGGCGACGATCTCGGCCTCGGCCTGCTCGAAGACCCGGATGAACTCCCGGCCGATGATCTTCCGCTTCTCCTCGGGGTCGGAGACCCCGGCGAGCGCGTCCAGGAAGCGCTTCTTCGCGTCGACGACCTTCAGCTGCACGCCGGTCGCGGCGACGAAGTCCTTCTCGACCTGCTCGGTCTCGCCCTTGCGCATCAGGCCGTGGTCGACGTAGACGCAGGTCAGCTGCGAGCCGATGGCCTTCTGCACCAGCGCGGCGGCCACGGCGGAGTCCACGCCGCCGGACAGGCCGCAGATCGCACGCTTGGTGCCGACCTGCTCACGGATGGCCTCGACCTGCTCCTCGATCACGCTGCCCGTGGTCCAGGTCGGCTCGATGCCGGCACCGCGGTAGAGGAAGTGCTCCAGGACCAGCTGGCCGTGCGTGGAGTGCATCACCTCGGGGTGGTACTGCACGCCGTACAGCTTCTTCTCGTCGTTCTCGAAGGCGGCGACCGGGACGACGTCCGTGGACGCGCTCACGGTGAAGCCCTCGGGGGCGGCCGAGCAGGCGTCGCCGTGCGACATCCAGACCGACTGCTCCTCCGGGGTGCCCTCGAAGAGCGTGGAGCCGGGCTTGCTCACGTGCAGCGGCGTACGGCCGTACTCGCGCGCACCGGTGTTGTCGACGGTGCCGCCCAGGGTGGTGGCCATCAGCTGGAAGCCGTAGCACATGCCGAAGACGGGGACGCCGGCCTCGAAGAGGGCACGGTCGACGGTGGGGGCGCCTTCCTCGTAGACCGAGGAGGGGCCACCGGACAGGATGATCGCCTTCGGGTTCTTGGCGAGCATCTCGGCCACCGGCATGGTGGACGGAACGATCTCGCTGTAGACCCGGGCCTCGCGGACGCGGCGGGCGATGAGCTGGGCGTACTGCGCGCCGAAGTCGACAACGAGCACCGGTTCCGCGGTGTTGTCGTGGGCGGCGGCGGGAGGTGCTGCTGACACGGGGCGGCCTTCCGGCGGTCGGTGGAGGGGGTCTGTATTTGTCGATTCTACCGGGGAACGGGTAGGTGCTTTTGTCTCACCATCCGAATCCGCATTGGCCCCGGGGCCGTCCCCGGGCCATACTGTCGGCCATGCGCAAGCACACGACCTTCGTCTTTACCTATGGCACCGGCCCGTCCGGCTGCCATGGTCGTGCTGCTTGAACCACTGACAAGCACTTCCCAGGCGCCCCGGGCCGGTCAAGGCCCGGGGCGCCTGTCGTTTCCCTCCGCACCGGGCCGGCCGACCGGCCACGGGCCGCCGACAGCCCCCGGAGAGGAACGACCACCGACATGAGCACCAGCACCACCACCGTCACCGCCACGAAGGACACCGGCGCCCGCACCGAGGCCGCGGCCTCGGTGATCACCGGAGCCCGGGAGAAGATCGACGATCTCGACGGCCGGATCATCGGGCTCGTCCAGGAACGGATGGCCGTCTCGGCCGTGATCCAGAAGGAGCGCATCGCCTCCGGCGGGGGCCGCGTGAACCTCGCCCGGGAGCTGGAGATCCTCAACCACTACAGCGGTCAGCTCGGCAAGCCGGGGACGGCGCTCGCCATGACGCTGCTGGAGCTGTGCCGCGGACGCATCTGACCGCTGGGGCAGCGTCGGACCGTCACCCGACCGTCACCCGTACGGAGCGTGACCGGCCTGCCGCCGCCTTCGTTGGACCGGTCGTCCGCGCCAGCCAGGAGCGGCCCACCGAAATCCACGCGTGGCTTCCGCCCCTGTTCATCCGGGCGCCCGACAACGACAGGGCGGATCCACTGGAGTGTGTGACGTGCGAGCACGCATGTCGTGGGACCTCACTCCGGTGGCGCGGCGACCGGTCAGCAGGGGACAGCAGCCCGGCCGCCATCCAAGGGGCGGTCGGTTCCGGGGACGCCTGGAACCGACCGTATCCGGTCGAAACGGTTGCGCACTGCCTGGCTCATCCCCCACGATGCAAAGGGAAGACCAAATCCCTTCCGGCGTACCGCCATTGGTCCGACCACCGACCTCGGCCTGCGGCGCTCCCCCCGGCGCCGCTCCTGCGGCACCGACCTGCCCTGACCTCGGTGCCGGCAGTCAAGGGCCCCGTGGCCGCCCGCACGCCCCCGCGGAGCGGCCCGGGGCCCTTCGCCATGCGGGGGTCGCCGGACGGCCTCAGGTGCGCAGGGCACCGAACGCCCCTTTCGGGACAGCCGGGTTGCGCGGGGACACCGCGGCCACCCGCTCGTACTCCGAACCCTGGTGCGGGCGGGGGTCCTTGTCGCCCTTGTTCGGCCAGAAGGACATGGCGCGCTCCGCCTGGGCGGTGATCGTCAGGGACGGGTTCACGCCCAGGTTCGCGGAGACGGCCGCGCCGTCGACCACCGAGATGCCCGGGTGGCCGTACAGGCGGTGGTAGGGGTCGACGACACCGTGTGCCGGGTCGGGCCCGATCGGGCAGCCGCCCAGGAAGTGGGCGGTGAGCGGAGTGCCCATCAGCTCACCGACGTTGCTGCCGGGGAAGCCGTTGATCTCCTGGGCGAGCAGGGTCGCCGCCGCCGTGGCCTCCGGGATCTGCTGGGGGTTGGGCGCGCCGTGACCCTGGCGGGCCGTGAGCAGGCCCTTGCCCGGACCGCGCGTCCGGCGGTATGTCGTCAGGGAGTTGTCCAGGCACTGCATGACCAGGCCGATGATCGTGCGCTCCGACCAGCGGTGGTTCGACAACGACCGCGCCAGCTGCACCGGGTGGCGCACGCAGCGGCCCGCGAAGGCCAGCACCCGCGGCGCCCGGGTGCCCACGGGCACCTGCAGGATGGACAGGAAGCCCATCGCGTTCGAGCCCTTGCCGTAACGGACCAGTTCGATATGGGTGTTGGCGTTCGGATGCACCGAGGACGTGATCGCCACGCCCCGCGTGAAGTCCGGCCGCTCACCGTAGCGACGGGTGTCGGTCTGGGCGCCCACCAGGGCCTCGGAGTTGGTGCGGGTCAGCGCGCCCAGGCGGTCGGAGATGCGGGGCAGCAGTCCCTTGTCCCGCATGGTGTGCAGCAGCGTCTGGGTGCCGTAGGTGCCCGCGGCGATCACCACGTGGCGGGCGCGCAGCACCTTCGGCCGGGCCCGCCGCCGGTCCGTGGGGACGGTGACGACGCGGTGGCCGCCGTCGCGGTGCTCGGTGACGGCGACGACCGTGGTCATCGGGTGGACGACGGCCCCGGCGCGCTCGGCGAGGTACAGGTAGTTCTCGGTGAGGGTGTTCTTCGCGCCGTACCGGCAGCCGGTCATGCAGGCGCCGCACTCCAGGCAGGCCCGGCGGGACGGGCCCGCGCCACCGAAGTAGGGGTCCGGCACCTCCTGTCCGGGCAGTGTCCGGGCAGTGCCGTCGGCGTCCTTGCCGTCGCCGAAGAACACGCCGACGGGCGCCATGTGGAAGGTGTCGCCGACGCCCATCTGCTCGGCAGCGGCCCGGAGATGGACGTCCGAGGGTGTGACGGTCGGGTTGAGCCGGACGCCCAGCATGCGGCGCGCCTGTGCGTAGTGGGGCTCCAGCTCCTGATGCCAGTCGGTGATGCCGGCCCACTGCGGGTCGTCGAAGAACGCCTTCGGCGGGACGTAGAGGGTGTTGGCGTAGTTGAGCGAGCCGCCGCCGACGCCGGCGCCCGCGAGCACCATCACCTTGCCCAGCAGGTGGATGCGCTGGATACCGTAGAGGCCGAGCGCGGGCGCCCACAGGTAATTGCGCAGGTCCCAGGAGTTCTTGGGGAGGGTCTCGGGCGTGAAGCGGCGGCCCGCCTCCAGGACGCCGACGCGGTAGCCCTTCTCCGTCAGCCGCAGCGCGGAGACAGAGCCGCCGAAGCCGGAGCCCACGACGATGACGTCGTAGTCAAAGTTGTCGAGCTCGGTCATTGCGACGCGTCCTCCTCAGCGCAGGCGCAGCGCCTTCAGCGCGCGCAGTCCACCCGTCATCAGCCGTGCGTACTTCTCGTCGTCCATGCCGAACGCTGGGCCGAGCGGCATCACCCGCTGCTGCGCGACGGTCTGGGCCTCGGTGTACTTGAGGATGCCCTCCGAGCCGTGGCGGCGGCCCAGCCCCGAGTCGCCCATGCCGCCCATGGGCGCCTGTGCGCTGCCGTAGGCGGCCGCGTACGCCTCGTTGACGTTGACGGTGCCGGCCTTCAGCCGTGCCGCGATCTCCCGGCCGCGCCGCCCGTCGGCCGTCCAGACGCTCGCATTGAGGCCGAACGGCGTGGAGTTGGCCAGCCGGACCGCCTCGTCCTCGTCGGTGAAGCGGTAGACGGACACCACCGGGCCGAACGTCTCCTCCGTGCACACCGCCATGGGCGGCTCGACGCCGTCGAGGATGGTCGGCTCGTAGAACAGCGGCCCGGCGTCCGGCCGGTGGCGGCCGCCCGCGACGAGCGTGGCGCCCTTGGCCACGGCCTCGTCCACGTGCCGGGTGACGTTCTCCAGCTGCTTCTGCGAGACCAGCGAGCCCATGTCGGCGCCGTAGGCGAGCGCCGTCCCCAGCCGCATCGCCCGGGTCCGGGCGGCGAAGCGGACCAGGAACTCGTCGGCGACCGAGGCGTGCACGTAGAGGCGCTCGATGGAGATGCACAGCTGTCCGGCGGAGGAGAAGCAGCCCCGGACGGCACCGGCCGCCGCCTTCTCGATGTCGGCGTCGCGCAGCACCAGCATGGCGTTCTTGCCGCCGAGTTCGAGGGAGCAGCCGACCAGCCGGGCGGCCGCGCTGCGGGCGACCTCGCGGCCGGTCCGGGTGGAGCCGGTGAAGGAGACGTAGTCCGCCCGGTCCGTCACCTCCGGGCCGACGACCGGGCCCTCGCCGAGCACGACCTGCCAGACGCTCTCGGGAAGCCCCGCCTCGATCAGCAGCTCGCGCGCCAGCAGCGCGGTCAGGGCGGTCTGTGTGTCGGGCTTCATCACGACGGCGTTGCCCGCGACGAAGGCGGGCAACGCGTCGCCGACCGACAGCTCGAACGGGTAGTTCCAGGGCGCGATCTGTCCGACAACACCGCGCGGGCGGCGCAGTTCGGTGACCCGGGTGAGTGTGGGGATGACGCCGGTGTGACGCTTCGGACGGAGGTAGGCGGGGGCACTGCGGCCGTAGTGGCGGGCGGCCACGGCGACCGCCTGCACCTCCTCGTGCGCATGCAGCCGGGCCTTGCCGGTCTCCAGCTGGATCAGGTCGAGGATGTCGGACTGGCGGCGCAGCACGAGGTCGTGGAACCGCAGCAGCACGCCTGCGCGCTCGCGCACGGAGCGGGCGGCCCAGTGCCGCTGCGCCTCGCGGGCCCGCTCGAACGCGGCGGCGACGTCCTCGGGGGTGGACTCCGGCAGCCGGGCCAGCACCTCGCCGGTGAACGGCGCGTGGCTCACAGTGCTGCCGGAGCCGGTGACGCCGGCGGTGAGACGGGCCACCAGAGCCGGGGTGACCACGTCGGCAGCGGTACGGGCGCCGGCCGGGGCGAGGGGGTTGCTGTGCCGCGATTCCGTCATGGGGGCGAGCGTAGGCGTGCTCGGACGCTTTGGGTACCCGCCAGTAGCCTCGTTCCGCGACCCGGGCCACTCGGGCAACGACCTAGGGCGTATCCGGCGGATCTTCGCCCACCCCTGGGGTCCGGGGCGCAGCCCCGAGAACCTCGACTGCGGGCGCGTCGTGACTGATCGCGCAGTTCCCCGCGCCCCTGACGAGGCGCTGCGGTGCCACGCGACGAAGATCCGCCGGACAGGCCCTAGGGCCCGCTCAGGTCAGGCCCTACGGTCCCGACCGCGGCCTGATGCGGGCGAAGGTGCCCAGCGCGACGTCGAAGTACCGCTTGCCCTCTGCCGACTTGGCGAGCGGAGAGGACACCCAGACGTCGTACATCTTGTCCGCCTCGTCCCATGAGATGTCGTACGTGTGACGGTCGCCCTGAGGTGCCTTGCTCTCGCTCTCCGCGAAGCCGTCCCAGCTGAACTCCCAGGAGGCGGCCTTGAGTCCCTTGTGCGTGGTCCGCTCGACCTGGCCGTCGCGATAGCCGGGGTAGCGGTCGGGCGCGAGAGCGGCGGCACTGCGCATCACCCCGATGGGACCGCCCTCCTGCGGGTCCTGGATGAGGACGCCGATGCGGAACTCCTTGCCCGGCGAGTAGTAGAAGACGCGCGGCGGTTCGAAGGAGCGGATGTACCCGTCGGGGACGGCGAGGGCGAAGCCCGCCGGGTCCTGCACCGCGTGGAACCCCTCCGGGGCGGACACGGCGGCACTGGCGGACGCCTCCGGGACGGAGGGGGCCGAGGCGCTGGTGCCGGTGATGTCCGTGACGGCGGAGTGCGGGGGCCTGCCGTCCGTGCGGCCCGCGCCCGGGTGCGTCAGCAGCGCGGCCAGCCCGGCGCCCATGCCGGCCAGGGTCGCCACGGCGAGGGCGGCCATCAGCGCGGTGCGCCCGCGGCCGGGGGTGAGCGCGGTGGCCGGGAGCACGGGCAGCTGGACGCTCCGCTCCGTGGGCGCACAGGCCACCCCCACGGAGGTGTTGCCCGTCTCCAGGTAGGCGCGCAGCAGCTGTTCGGCCCGGTCGGTGCTCATCCTCCGCACCGGGTCGCGCTCCAGCAGCCCCCGGACGACCGGCAGCAGCGGGCCCGCGGCAGCGGGCGGGCGGATCTCGTCGTGGACGACCGCGTGCAGGATGCCGCCCAGTGAGTCCCGGTGGAACGGCGACGACCCGCTGAGCGCCGTGCACAACAGCACGCCCAGCGACCAGAGATCGGACTCCGGCCCGGCACGCCCTCCCGACATCCGCTCCGGCGCGGTGTATTCGGGCGAGCCGACGAACGCGCCGGTCTCGGTGATCGTCGTCGCCCCGGAGACCTGTGCGATGCCGAAGTCCGTCAGGACGACACGCCCCGTGCCGGCCTCCAGCAGGACGTTGGGCGGCTTGATGTCCCGGTGCAGCACGCCGCGCGCGTGCGCCGCACGCAGTGCCCCCAGCATCGCGATGCCGATCCGCGCCGCCTCTCCCGCGCCCACCGGGCCGTCGGCCGCCAGCAGATCGGACAGCGAACGCCCCTCGATCAGTTCCATGACGATCCAGGGCCGCCCGTCCTGCTCGACGATGTCGTGCAGCACAATCACGTTCGGATGCTTGATCAACGCCACCGTGCGCGCCTCGCGCAGGGTGCGCTCCCGCTGGGCCTCGCTGTCGCGCGCGGAGTCGGCGTCGCCCACGTGCAGTTCCTTGACCGCGACCTCGCGGGCGAGCAGCTCGTCCGTGGCACGCCAGACGGTGCCCATCCCGCCGCGCCCGATCCGCCGACCGAGCCGGTAGCGCCCGGCGAGCAGGCCGCCGGGGGCAGCGAAGGTCCCCATGTGCCCATCTTGCCGCAATGCCTCCCGGCCGACGGCGTCCGTGCGGCACGCGTCGGGGTGCTTCGGGGCGCTGCGGTGCGCCTCAGCCGATGCGGAACGCCGCGTCGACTATGCCCTGTACGCAAGGGATTTCGCCGGATCCCTGTGCGCGTATGCAGGCGAGGGAGTACGCCACGCGTCGCGAGAGGTCCCGGGCGGCCAGGACGCCGCAGACGAAACCGGGGCCGGAGCCCGTCGCACCCACCAGCTCCCTGCCGTCCGGCAGGACGGTGCGCTCCAACCCGCCGTGGGTGGACAGGAGTTCCTGCTGTGCGGGGCCGAGCAGGCGCCCTTCGAGCAGGGCGGTGAGGAAGCGGTCCAGATCGGCCGCCGTGGAGACCATGCCCCCGGCCGCCCAGGCATGCGGGCTGCGCGCCGTCACATCGGCGAGGCCGCCGCCGGTCGCCACGTAGGTGTGGGAGCACGGCTCCGGGAGTGTGACGTCGTCCGCATCCGGCACGTGCGTGCAGCGCAGGCCGAGCGGGCGCGCGATGCGCTCGCGCACCTCGCGGGCGAAGGAGCGGCCGGTGATCTCCTCGACGACGAGGCCGGCCAAGAGGTCCTCTATACCGTTTCGCGGCTCGGCCGCCTCCGGGGTGAACTCCCGCTGTTCCTTGAGCGCTTCGCGCACGATCCGCTCCGGACTCCAAGAATCGAAACGGTGCTCCGTGAACCATTCGTTCGAGCCGTCCCCATATGTCAGGGAGGGCGGCGCGGGCAGGCCGCTCGTGCCGTCCAGCAACTGGCCGACGGTGACCTGCCGATGGGACTCCGGGAGGAGGCCGGGGAGGTGCCGCACGACCGGGGCGTCAAGGCCGACACGCTGCTCGCCCACCAGCTGGAGCATCACCACGTGGGTGAAGAGCCGGGTGATGCCGCCGATGCGGAAGGAGGAGTCGGAACGCACCGGGGCGCCGGTGCTCGCGTCGGCCACGCCGGACACGCCCCACCAGTGGCCTGCGGATCCCGCGACCCTGACCAGGGCGCCCGTGACATCGGCGTCCGGAAGTCCCGCGACGGAACGGCGCAGGGCGTCCCTGTCGAGCGACGGTCCGGCGGTGGTCGCCGCCAGCAGGGCGGCGACGGCCGGCCCCCAGGCGTTGCGCTTCAGCGTGTCCATGCGTCGAGTCTGTCCTCGGGACGGCCTCCGAACATCCGGGACGAGCCCGGACGTTGCCCCCAGCCGAACCCCTACGGGGTGTGTTCGGGTGCACCGCTCCCGGCGACGCGCCCCTCCCGGAACGAGGACAGGAACCGACCTACTCACCCCGTACCGTCGCCCCATGAGCACCGTCCTCCCCCGCATCACCGACGAGCAGCGCCGCGCCCGGCTCGGACACCGGCACCTCCTCGCCCCCGGCCGGCGCGCCGCGCGCGTCGAGAGCGTCGCCGACGCCCTCGTGGGGCTGCACGCCAGCGACGCCGCCACCGTCTACCTCTCCGCGTGCGCCCGGCTCGCCGAGCCCTCCGCGGGGGAGGTGGAGCGCGGGCTCTACGACGACGTCTCCCTCGTCAAGCTGCTCTCCATGCGGCACACCCTCTTCGCCGTCACCACCGAACTCGCCCCGTACGTCTACTCGTCCACCGCCCGCGCCATCGCCGCCCGCGAGCGTGCCGCGCTCGTCAAACGCCTCCACGCGCACCTCCCCGACTGGGACGAGGAGCGCCTCGCCGGCACCGAGCGCGCCGTGCTCGCCGCCCTCGCCGAGCGCGGCGAGGCGACGACCGCGGAACTGGGCAAGGTCGTGCCCGCCCTGCGCGACACGATGGTCGTCTCGCCCGGCAAGCCGTACGAGGCCCGGCAGAGCGTCGGCTCGCGGGTCCTGCGGCTGCTCGCCTCCGACGGGCACCTGCGCCGCGCACGGCCGCGGGGCTCGTGGACCAGCAGCCTGTACCCGTGGGCACTCGTCCCTCAGCTGCCCGAGCTCCCGGTGCGGGAGGCCAAGGCCGAACTGGCACGGCGCTGGCTGGCCTCGTACGGGCCCGCCACCGAGGCCGACCTCAAGTGGTGGACGGGCTGGACGCTGGGCGACACGCGCAAGGCGCTGGCGGACGTGGGCGCCGTGGGCGTGGAGCTGACGGAGGGCACGGGGTACGTGCTCCCGGAGGATCTCGAGGACGGGGAGGCCGCCGGGCCCTGGGCCGCCCTGCTCCCCGGGCTCGACCCGACCTCCATGGGCTGGCGGCAGCGCGACTGGTACCTGTCCCCCGGCCACGTCCCTGCGCTCTTCGACCGCGCGGGCAACATCGGGCCCACCGTCTGGTGGAACGGGCGCATCGTGGGCGGCTGGGCCCAGCGCGCGGACGGCGAGGTCGTCTGGCGCGCGCTGGACCGCGTGGGCCGCGACGCGAAGGCGGCGGTCACGGCCGAGGCGGAGCGGCTGTCCGCCTGGATCGGGGAGGTCCGGGTCACACCCCGGTTCCGCACGCCGCTGGAGCGGGAGCTGAGCGCTCCGCGGGAAGTGCGGTAGTCCGGCTGCGGGCGCGTCGCGGCCGGTCACGCCCACGCGGCGGAGCCGCATGTGTCAATAGCCCCGCGCCCCTTGCGGGGCGCGAAGATCCGCCGGACACGGCCTAGTGGCGTGACGGCGGCGAGGGCCGACCGGTCGGCTCGTCCCCGTACGGCGTGGTCATGAACTCGAGGTTGAGGGTGCCGCCCGGGTCCTCGGTGTAGAAGCCCCGGCCGCCGTACTCGGTGTTGATCTCACCCTCGACGCGGTGCGCGGGGTCGGCCCAGTAGCGCAGTCCGCGTTCCGTGACTCGGCCGAAAATGGCGTCGAACTCCTCGTCGGTGACGAGGTAGGCGAGGTGGCTCCCGTTGATGGCGTCCGCAGGCACCAAGTCGTCGGCGAAGTCGACGCCGACCCCGTTGGACGAGGTGACCTGGGTGAAGCGCCCCCAGTCCAGCGGTTTGCCGGTGCCCGTCAACTCGGTGAGGAACTCGGCCGTCCGATGACGGTCCTTGACGTGCACGATGATGTGGTTCAGCTCGTTTGCCATGGCGGACCCCAACCTTTCGACTGGTGATCAGGCTGTCTTCGGCTGCCTGCTCGGACCATTCTTCCGCGGCCCGCGGGGACGGACCACGGAAGATTTGGACTTTGTCTAAAATTGTAGCCCGTCGACAGCTAAGACCCTCAGCCGGCCACCCGCCACGTCAGGTCGCCCGACATCCGCTTGAGGGTCTCCGGGTCGCGCACCGCCCCCGTCCGGTCGGCCGCGCGGGCTGTCACCGTGTGGGTGCGCCCGTCGGCCCGGACACCCAGGGAGCGCGGCACCACCGTGAGCCGGCCTCGCGCCGACGCCACCTCGTGACCGTCCACGTACCAGCGCACCGACACCGTCCGTGCGGCCAACCGGACGGTCAGACGTTCGCTCCTCCGGACCGTCACATCCGTCCGCGCACTGCTCGACAGGACGCTCGCGTGACGGTAGAAGCCCGCGATCATCGCCTCACGTCCCGGCAGATTGAACTCCCTGCCCAGCGACCGCATGATCGAGTTGTCGGTGGGGCGGAACAGGCCCTTGGGGTAGTAGCCGCCGCCCTCGAACGTGTCGACGGCACCGCCGTCGGGCGACGGCTGTCCGAGCCAGCGGTACCACTTCGTCCGCTGCGCCTGCATCTGCCCTGCGCTCAGCGTGCTGATGTTGGACTCGTGCGGCTCGGCACCTGTGTAGGTGCCGTACTCGTCGTACTGGTACTCGTCGGCAAGTTTGCCCAGCGAGTGTCCCGTCTCGTGGACCGCGATCTGGTCCGAGCGGTCGTTGTCGGACGACGCCGTCGCTATGCCGTCGTAACCCACCTTCGACACCACGTCGTTGTAGCCCGCACCGCCGTACTTGGTGGAGTTGGCGAGCACCACCACCAGGTCCGCCGCAGGCGCCTTCGCGGCGTACGGCTCCACCTTCGCGGTGTCGAGGCACAGCAGCCGCTCGATGCCGTCGCAGAAGAAGCCCGAGCCCAGTGCGGTGTCCTTCTTCACGCCCTGCGCCGGGTCGCCCGACACGCCGGAGTCCCGTGAAACGGCGTCCACGGCCCACACGTTGAACAGATTGCGGTACGAGGCGTACGGCTCGACGGCCGACATCTTGGCCCACTTGGCGCGCACCGCGGTGTGAAACGCCTCCTGCTGGCCAGCAGTGTAGCCGTCACCGATGAAGACGACGTCCAGCTTGCTGTTCACCGGGCCGTTGTCGACGATCGACGTGACGTCGCCGTCCCCCTTGAACGAGGGCTTGAGCGGCCTGACCGGGGTGGTGGAGACGGGGAGCCGGGCGTGATGCGGGTGACCGCCCGGTTCCGTGAAGTACTCGACGTCCTGCTGTCGTTGGGGGTGCGGCTGCTGTGCCGCAGCGGCAGGGGCGGCGAGCGCGGCCATGACCGCCACGCCCACCGCCAGCGATATTCGTCTGCGCATGGGGGGTCCTCTCGAAGACCGCCGCAAAAGCGGCGTCTCAAGTCGCTTTAATGCGCGGCTTAACGTAGAGGTGCGGCCGCCCCATGACAATGCCTGCGGCTCAACCGACCGCTCAGACCTCTCCCCTGACAAGCCCTATCAGCCGGTCCAGCACCACCCGGCCACTCGCCCGCACCCCGTCATGCTCGTACTCGTCCGTCACCCACGTCCGCAGCCCCGCAATGGCGCGCGCCGTGCGCAGCGAGTGCTCCGTGTCGACGTACAGGTCGTCGTGATAGACGGCAGCGGCCACCGGCACCTCATTGCGGGCGAGTTGCCCGGTGTCGTACAGCGGCGTCCAGCCCTTGCGCCCGGCGAGCAGTTCGGCGGTCTGCCGCAGGGGGCGCAGGGCGGGATGAGTGTGCAGCATCCAGGGATGGACGGTCTCGCCGGTGAAGAAGAAACGCGCACCGGGCTCGAAATGGCATTCGAACTGCGGGAATTCCGTCCGTATGCGCTCCGCCGACCAGTGCGTCGCGCGCCCGTCCTGGGCATAAATAGCCTCGTGGAGAATGGCGTAGAGCGGGTTGTCGGCGCGTGTGAGCACGGCTGCGACCTGTTCACCGAAAGCATCGGACAGGCGCGGTCCGGAGACGGTGTCCACGAAGGCGTCCTCCAGCAAGTAATGCAGGCGGTGCGAGCCGTCGCCCGTGCCGAGGAGGATGCCGAGCTGCTGGAAGGCTTCGACGGTCAGCAGCGTGCCGTCGGGGAGCACTTCCTCGTGCTCCGCCAGGTGCGCGGCTATGCGCCGTGCGGCGGCCTCGTCGCCGGGGTAGCGGGCGTAGTGCGCAAGGCATTTGCGTTCCATGCGCGGGTAGGCGGCGCGGTAGACGTCGTCCGCATCGGCGTCCAGGGACGGCAGACCGCCGGTGATCAGCACCTCGGCGAGCCCCTCCGGCGCATACGACAGGTACGTCACCGCGCAGAAGCCGCCGAAGCTCTGCCCCAGCACGCTCCACGGCCGCCCGCCCGTCAGCAACGGCCGGATGTGCTCGCAGTCGCGGACGATCGAGTCGGCACGGAAGTGGGCCAGGTACGCGGCCTGTTCGGCCGGGGTGCCGCGCAGCGGGAGGGTCTGCCGGTTCGCGGGCGTGGACCGTCCGGTCCCGCGCTGGTCGAGCAGCAGGACGCGGTACTCGTCCAGCGCCCGGTCCAGCCAGCCCTCGCGGCCCACCGGCCGGCCGGCCGCACAGCCGGGACCGCCCTGCAGGTAGACCAGCCAGGGCAGTTCGTCCCGCACGCGCCCCGCGGCGACGACCTCGCGGGCGTATATCCGGATCCGTTCGCCGCCGGGAACCGCATGATCGAGGGGGACGTCGAAGAAGTGGTCGGTGAGGACGAGGCCGGGCTGGCGGACGGAAGAGGCAGCAGCCCTTTCGGGGGACATCGGCACGATCGCATCCTCACGTAAGCAGATTTACGGCACGGTGTGAAACACGGCGCAATGTACCGAGCGAGGCACCGAGGGGCGAAAGTGGCCGAGAACAGCACCCACGGCATACGGACGGACGACCCCGCCGACATCGGCCGGCGCGTCCTGCGGCTGCGCACGAAGGCGGGGCTCACCCAGAAACAGCTGGCCGAACCGGCCTACACGGCCGCCTACATCTCCACGCTCGAGGCCGGCAAGGTCCGCCCCTCGGAGACCGCCCTGCGGCACCTCGCCGGGCGGCTGGGCACCACCGTCGAGGAACTCACCACCGGCCGTCCGCCGCACCTGGCCACCGGCCTGCGGATGCGGCTGACCGACGCCCGCCGCACGCTGGCGACCGGCGAGGCGGAGGATGCGGCGGCCCTCTTCCGGGCCCTCCACGACGAGACGGCCGCCCTGAGCCTCGTCCCCGAGCAGGCCGCCGCGCTGCAGGGCCTCGGCGACTGCGCCCTGGAGACCGGCGACCTCACCGACGCCCGCGACCGCTTCGCCGAGGCCGAGGCGCTGCTGGCCGACGAACCGCTGCCGCGCCGCGTCCCGGCCCTGCGCGGGCGCGCCACGGCCCACCTCCTGGCGGGCGAACTGCGCTACTCCTGCTACCTGTTGGAGACGGCCGTCGACGAGCTCAACGCCTCCGGCATGCACGACCCGGACGCGCTCCTGCTGCTCTACACCGCCTCCATCGCGCCCTACATGGACATGGGAGCGCACGCACGCGCCGCGCACGCCGCGGAGCTCGCGCTGACCCTCGCGCCCCAGGTGGACAACCCCGCGCTGGTCGCCGGCATGCACCGGGGCGTGGCCCGCACGCTCATCGCCGAGGGCCGGATCGCCGAGGCCGACGCCTCCCTGGCCAAGGCGCAGGAGCTCTACCGGCAGCTGCACATCCGCACCGAGCTCGCCCACTGCCACTGGATGCGCGGCTACGTGCACGCCCAGGACGGCAACCTGCGCAAGGCCGAGAGCGAGCTGCGCACGGCGCGCGACATGCTGGCCTCCAAGCGGGCCGCCCTCTTCACGGTCCAGGTCGAGGTGGAACTGGCGGACGTGCTGCGGCGGCGCGGCAAGACGGCGGAGGCCGAGGAGCTGCTGCATCCGCTGCTGTCGCCCGATGCGCTGGGCGCGGAGCGGGGTGCGGTGCATGCGGGCGGGGCGCACCGTCTGCTCGGGCTGATCGCCGAGGACCGGGGCGACACGGACCGGGCCGAGGAGCACTACTGCGCCGCCCTTTCCCTGCTGGAGCGGACCGGTGCTGCGGGGGATCTGGCCGATCTGTGCCGGCTGCTCGGTGATCTGTTGCGGCGTACGGGGCGTACGGAGGCGGCGCTGGACGCCTATCGCACCGGCTTGGGGCACCGGGCTGCGCCCGGCACCACCACACTCGGGCCGGCCCCTACCGCACCGCCTCAGTGGCCTCGGCCGTAGCGTTTCGGCTGCGGGTCCGCTGTGGCTTGTCGCGCAGTTCCCCGCGCCCCTTCGGGGCGCGTGTCCGACCCATACGGCAGGCTGGAGGGGAACGAACAGTAGGACGAAAGAGGAGCAGCCGGTGATCCGTGTTGCGGTGGTGGACGACGAACAGCTCGTCCGGTCCGGGCTGCGCATGATCCTGGGCACGGCCCCGGACATCGAGGTGATCGCCGACTGCGGCGGCGGCGAAGCCGTGGCCGTGATCACCGCCTGCACCCCGGACGTGGTCCTGCTGGACATCCGCATGCCGGACGTGGACGGCCTGACCGTGCTGCGCGCCCTGCGCGCCGCCCCGCAGCCGCCGGCCGTCGCCATGCTCACGACGTTCGACGCCGACGAGTACCTCGCCGCCGCGCTCCGCCACGGCGCCGCCGGCTTCCTCCTCAAGGACACCGACCCGGAGCAGCTCGTCCGCGCGGTGCGCACCCTCGCCTCCGGCGGCAGCGTGCTGGACCCGGGCGTGACGCGTGCCGTGATCGGCGGCTACCTGGCCGCGGAGGCCGAGACGGCGGCGGCCGAGGCCGTACGGTCCCTCACCCCGCGGGAGCGCGAGGTGCTGGCCCACCTCGGCACGGGCCTGGCCAACCCGCAGATCGCCGAGCGCATGGGCCTGGCGCCCAGCACGGTCAAGGACCACGTGCGGGCCGTCCTCGGCAAGCTCGGCGGCGTCAACCGGGTGCAGGCCGCGATCGTCGCCGACCGCGCGGGCCTGGTCACCGCCTGCCGCCCCATGGACCCCCGAAGACCCGCGGACGCGGCACGGAGCGAGGGCGGCGCCCGATGAGCACCGTGGCAGCGCGTCTCAGGGCGTTCCCGTGGCCCCCGTGGGCCCCGGTCGTCGCGCCCATGCTGTTCGCCACGGCGGACGCGCTGCTCGTCAACGGGACCACGCCGTCCCTCGCGCTCTGGCTGTCGCTCCTGGCCGCGGTCGTCCTGCTGTGGCGCCGCCGCTTCCCCGTGGCCGTCTTCCTGATCACGCTCCCCGGCCTGCACATCGGTTACATCTGGTTCGCGCCGCTCATCGCGCTGTACACGATCGCGGTCCGCAGGCCGGACCGCCGGCTGCTGCTCGTCACGGGCCTGCTGCTGGCCGTGGCGCACTTCGTCCCGTATCCCGCCTCGGACTGGGGCAGCGCGCGGCAGATCGGGCTGTCCGCAGCCGACGCGCTCGTCAACGCCGCCACCCCGATCGCCCTGGGCCTGCTCGTGCGCACCCGCCGTGAACTCGCCGACCGGCTCGCCGAGCTGACCAGCAGCCGGGCCCGCGAGGACCGGCTGCTGGCGGACCAGGTGCTGGCCACCGAACGCGCCCGGCTCGCCCGGGAGATGCACGACGTGGTGGCCCATCAGGTCAGCCTGATCAGCCTCCAGGCCGGGGCCGTGCAGGTCAGCACCGACGACAGCAGGGCGCGGGCCGGGGCCGGCACCATCCGCGAACTGTCCGTGCGCACGCTCGACGAGCTGCGCCACATGGTCGGCATCCTGCGTGCGGCCGGCGCCGACACCGAGGAGCTCACGCCGCAGCCGCGGCTGGCGGACCTGCCCCGGCTGATCGAACTGAGCGCGCTGGACGTCACGTTCGAGGACGTGACCGCGCCCGACGCCCGGCGCTCGGAGGCCGTCGAGCGGGCGGCCTTCCGCACCGTGCAGGAGGCGCTGACCAACGTGCGCAAGCACGCGCCGGGTTCGAAGGTGCTGGTGCGGGTGGCGGAGGAGCGGGGCCGGGGCCTGCTGGTGGAGGTGCGCAACGGCCCGGCGGACTCGGCCGTGCCGGCGCCGGGGCTGCCCGGCGGGGGCCACGGCCTGGTGGGGCTGCGCGAGCGGGCCCAGAGCCTGGGCGGCACGCTGGAGGCGCACGCCACGGAGGAGGGCGGTTTCGTCGTACGCGCCCGGTTCCCGCGGGAGGAGCGGCCGTAGCGGGCGTTCAGGCCGACAGCGGGCGGGTGCCGGTGGGCTCCGCCGTGGCGCTGTCCAGATCCGGGTAGACCTCGAAGAGGCGGCGCACCCCCAGCGCGGCCAGCACCCTGTTGACGTGGGAGCCCTCCACGGCTCCCTGGGCGGGCAGGATCAGCCGCAGCCTGCCCTGGCAGGAGCGCATCAGCCGGCGGGCGGCGATCAGCACGCCCACCCCGCTGGAGTCGCAGAACCGCACCTCGCCGAGATCGAGCACCAGGGACCTGCGCCCCTCGGCGACCGCGTCGTGCACATGCTGCCGGACCGCCGGTGAGGTCACCAGATCCATCTCGCCGCAGACCCGGAGCACGGCCCACTCCCCCTGCTCGTGCCCCACCACCTTCAATGTCACGCGCCGAGCCCCTTCCCCAGTTCGTTCGTTATCCGGAATGGACCCTTCAACGGGTGGCTGCCCGGGAGCTCCCCCGTGAAACACCACCTGGCATAAGCCGGCCGCTGTTGAGCCTATGCCCAGCCCGAACCCTGGATTCCCCTGGTTCCGGTCACACCCGCATAACACATCGGCACATTCGTGCACGTACGATCCGTACCGATCGACCAGATCGACCCAAAGTGACCGGCCCCATACCATCCGCAGCAACCGAAGATCCAGAGTTTGCCGCAAACTCATATCCCCGGCGGAGGCCCGCGGCTACATTCGTCACTACGTACGGAAGGGGAGTACGTACGGAAGGGGCGGCATGACGAACGACGCACCACCCCGGTGGGACCGCCGGATGCACCAACGGCTGACCCACGGCGAAGCCGCGGCCCTGGGCGAGCTCTATGACCGCTTCGCCTCGCTGGTGCACGGCATCGCCCACCGGGTCCTCGACGACGAGCACGGCGCCGACCAGGTCACGCGCGAGGTCTTCGGCCACGCCTGGGAGCATCCCGAGGCCTACGACCCCCGGCACGGCTCGCTGCGCGCCTGGATCGCGGGGCTCGCCCACCGGCAGGCGGTCGGCCGGCTGCGCCGCACCGAGGACGACGGCACGGCCGGGCCCGAGGAGGTCGAGGAGAAGGTCCGCACCGCCTCCACCGCCGCCCGCGCCGACTACATCGTCACCTCCATGCCCGCCCCCTTGCGCGCCGCCCTCGACCTCGCCTACTTCCGGCGCCTCGACTACCGCCAGGCCGCCGCCCGCCTGGGCGTCACCGAGGACGAGGCCCGCCGCCGGCTCCGCCTCGGCCTGCAACTGCTCTCCACCGCGCACCAGGGCCCACGCCCCGTCCCCCCGCCCGGCTGCGGGGCGGCGCGATGAGCGGCGAGGACGACCCCCGGCGCTCCGATGCGCCCCCGCGCGTACCGGGACCGCGCGCTGCTGCGGACGACAGTGCGCCGTGGGCAGGCGCACCGGACGCCCCGGAGACGGCCGCGCCGCGGCCGGCGCTCCCGCACCCGGTGCTCAAGTCCCTGCTCGGCGCCTGGGCGCTGGCCGCCTGCTCGGCCGAGGAGACGACAGCCGTCGAGGGGCACCTGACCGACTGCGCGAGCTGCGCGGACGAGGCCGTCCGCCTGCGTGACGCGGTCGCCCTGCTGCACCCCGAGGACAGCCTCGACCTCGACCCCGGCCTGCGCTCCCGCGTCCTCGCCGGTGCCCTCGGCCGCCGCCCCGCCCGCATCCCCGTGCCCGACTGGGCCGCGCCGTACGAGGCCGAGGCAGCCCGGCTCGACGCCCTGCTGCACGACATCGGCGAGGCGGAGTGGCGGGCGCCGGTGCGGCTCCTGTGGTTCGACGGACAGGAGACGGTGGGACGCGACACCACGGTCGCCGCGGTGATCACGCACCTGATGACGGTCGACGGGATCGTCGCCGGTGCACTGGGGCTGCGGGACCCGCTGGAGGCGGTGGACCGGGACGCCTGTGTCTCGCTCCGCTCGCCGACCGCGCGGACGGAGGCGTACTGGGCCGCCGACGGCGCCGGGCGCGCGCCCGCGGCCGTCCACGCGGCGTGGCGGGACCAGGGGCGGTCACTGATACGGAAGGCGTCCTTCGATGCCGGCCGGGTGGCCGGACTCGCCGTGGAGTACGGCCCGTTCGCCCTGCCGCTGCGGGACTCCTTCCTGGACCGCGCCTTCGAGTGCTGGGTGCACGCCGGGGACATCGCGGAGGCGGTCGCCTATCCGTACACCGCACCCTCCTCGACGCACCTGCACCGCATGATCGACCTGGCGGCCCGGCTGCTGCCCACCGTGATCGCCGGACGGCGACGGGCCGGACTGGCCGCACCCGCACGGGAGTTGGTGCCCGCCGGGACGGTCGGCCGGTCGCTGCACCTGGAGATCGAGGGCAGCGGGGGCGGCCACTGGTACATCCCGCTGGACTCACCCGGAGCGGTGGGCGGCGCGGAGGGCGAAGTGGCGCATGTGGCGGTGGAGGGGGTGGAGTTCTGCCGGCTGGCCTCCGGCCGGGTGTCTCCGACGGATGCGGCGGCCGGGGGCCTGGGGGACCGCGAGGCCATTCGGGACGTGCTGTACGCCGCCGCGTCGCTGTCGCGGCTGTGAGGTCTGGGGGCTGTGCCCCCAGCTCCCCTTGTCGCGGCTCCCCGGGGCAGTGCGTCGGCTGCAGGCCGTCCATGGTTGCTCGCGCCCACGCGGCGGAGCCGCAAGGTGTCACAGCCCCGCGCCCCTTACGGGGCGCTGCCGAAACCTACGCGAACACGACCGTCCGCCGCCCGTTCAGCAGCACCCGGTGCTCGCTGTGCCACTTCACGGCCCGCGCCAGCGCCTGGCACTCCACGTCGCGGCCGATCGCGACCAGCTGGTCGGGGGTCACCTCGTGGCCCACCCGCTCGACCTCCTGCTCGATGATCGGGCCCTCGTCGAGGTCGGCCGTCACGTAGTGCGCGGTCGCACCGATCAGCTTCACACCGCGCGCGTGCGCCTGGTGGTACGGGCGTGCGCCCTTGAAGCTCGGCAGGAAGGAGTGGTGGATGTTGATGATCCGGCCGGTGAGGACCTTGCAGAGGTCGTCGGAGAGGACCTGCATGTAGCGGGCCAGGACGACGAGCTCCACGTTCTCGGACTGGACGAGCTCCAGCAGCCGCGCCTCCGCCTCCGGCTTGTTCTCCTTCGTCACCGGAATGTGGTGGAAGGGGACGCCGTAGGAGCCGACGAGCTCCTCGAAGTCGGTGTGGTTGGAGACCACCGCGGCGATCTCGACGGGCAGCGCCCCGATCCGGCTGCGGAACAGCAGGTCGTTCAGGCAGTGTCCGAACTTGGACACCATCAGCACGATGCGCATCTTCTCGTCGGCGCGGTGGATCTGCCAGTCCATGCGGAAGGAGTCCCCGACGGCGGCGAAGCTGGCCCGCAGCTTCTCCAGCGTCACGGTCGCCTCCGCGCTGAAGTGCACGCGCATGAAGAAGAGCCCGGTGTCGCGGTCTCCGAACTGCTGGCTGTCCTCGATGTTGCAGCCGGTCATGAACAGGTAGCTGGACACCGCGTGCACGATGCCCGGCTTGTCGGGACCGGAGAGGGTGAGGACGTACTGGCCGGACTGCTCGGGGGCCTTTTCGGCGACGGGGGGCTGCGAGGCGTTCATAGCCCAATAGCGTCGCACACCCGCGACCCCTTCCGGACCTCCAGCTTCCCCTCTCACCCCCGCCCGTGGCTCAGGCGTGGGTGAGCAGCGCCTCCAGCACGCCGATCGAGCGCGGCGCCGCGTCCGGGTCGTCCCCGTCGCTCACGGCCATCCGGACGTGTGCCTCGCGTGCCGCCCGGACCGCCTCGGGCCAGCCGTGGTGCTCCAGGTAGGCGGAGACCGGTGCGTCCGCCCCGACCTGGTGCATGATCCGCAGCACCCGCAGGACGGCGACGTCGACGAGCGCGGCCTCGCCCGAGTCCCGGAAGACCGTTCCGACGTATTTCTCGGCCGACCAGTTGTCCAGCCAGGTGTCCTCGACCAGACGGTAGACGGCGTCGGTCACATCTCCGTAGCCCTCGCGGCCGGTGAGCCAGCACTCCTGCTGGAACGCCGGGTCCGAGAGCATGTGCAGCGCCGAGCGGACGTTCACGCGCCAGCGCCACCACGGCATGTCATTGAGCGGCATGCCGTCCATGGTGGTCGAGCGGCGGCCGCGACGGGAAGACTTCTCCGAACCTTGCACAGCAGTCGATCGTACGTTCCCACTCACAGCTGGGACCACTCGCGCTGCGTCAGCCCGTACTTCTTGGCGATCGGGTTCCACAGGTCGGCCGCCTTCTTCTTCGCGGCGGTCGCATCCCCGCTCGCCCGGTCGCCGGCCACGCTGTCGCCGCTCGGACGGGCATGCCCCTTGTCGCAGCCGTGCTTGCCGCCGGCCTGGCCGGCCCACGCCGCGTAGTGGCTGTCCGCCGAGGCGGAGGACTGCCAGGCCTTGGTCAGCTGGGCGGAGAGGTCCGCGTTGCCGGGGAGCTTGTCGATGGGCGTCTGCTGCAGCCGGCCCACCAGGCCGTTGCGCTGGTCCGCAGCCGTGCGCAGGTCGGCGCCCGACTTGTCGAGGTCCTTGCAGCTGCGGGTGGAGTCGACGGCCTTGATGACCGCGTCACGACTGCCGGAGCTGTCCTTCAGCAGGGCGTCCAGCGCCTTGGCCTGCCCCTCGGCCGGGTCGGCCGGCTTGGGCTCCGGGATCGTGGCGGCAGGGCTGTCGCTCGGCGCGGTGGAGGCGGGCGGCGCGCTGGCCGCTGCGTTCTGCTGGTCACTGCTCTTGTCGTCACCACCGCCGCTGAGCAGCGCACCGGCGCCGAGCCCTGCGACGGCGCAGCCGGCCACAACGGCCGTGACCAGTACGACGGGTGACTTCTTCCGCTTGGCGGGCGGCGGGGCCGCGTGCCCGGGCGGCGGCGGTGCCGTGCTGCCGGGCGGCGGGCCCATGGGCGACGGCTGTCTGCGCCGGGAAGCGGCCGGTGCGGCCGGCGGAACGGGCGGCAGTTGCTGCGTGGGTGCGGCCGCACGGAAAAGGGTGTCGAACTCCCTGGGGGGCGTGCGGTCCCCGTGGGGCGCGGGCAGCGGGCCGGGCGCGCCGCCCGGTCCGGCGACGGGCGCGATGTACTGGGTGGCCGCCTCGGCGGTACCCCCGACGGGGGGCAGGAACTGGGTGGCGGCGTCCCCGTTGACCACGGGCGGCAGGAACTGGGTGGCCGAGTCCCCGTCGGCAACGGGCGCCAGGTACTGCGTGGCGGAGCCCTCGTTGACCACGGGAGGCAGGTACTGCGTCGCCGCGGCCTCGTTGACCACGGGCAGCGGATACTGCGCCGCCGCGCTCTCGTTGACCACGGGCGGCAGGTACTGCGTCGCCGCCGATGCCGCCTCGGGGGCCGGCATCGGCCCGGGTATCGGCCCCGGTATCGGCGGGGGGCCGCCCGGCAGCGGCGGCAGGTACTGGGTGGCGGCGTCCGAGGCACCCGGAGGAACCTCCGGAGGCAACGGGGCACGCACCGCAGGGAACTGCGGCTCGTTTCCCTGTCCGTTCTGCGTCACCGGGGACTCCTCAGGCTGTACGGGGCGTGTGAACCGGCAGCTCACGCTACCGGGTGCGCTCCGCGCCGGGACAGTGAACCCCATGCGCTCCCGGACGCCGGGCGGGTCGCAGCCGGCCCGCCCGGCGTCCCGGGTCGCCCCTCCTTACGTCACTCTTTGCCTCACTTTGCGCCGCCCGTTATGCCGCTTGCATCTCCAGTCGCGCCCCGAACTCCCGTACCACCGGCTCGTCCCGGTACGGCTCCAGCCGCTGCCGGAAGTCGTCCAGGTACTCGGCGCCCCGGTTCGACCGCAGTGTGCCCAGCAGTTCCAGTGCCCGCGTCCCGGTGACGCACGCCTCCTCCACCTCGCGCTGCTGCACGTGCGCCGTCGCCAGGACGAGCATGCCGATCGCCCGGCGCCGCACCCGGCTCTGCGGGTGGTTGTGCAGTGCGTCCTCCGCATGCCGCCGGGCCGGTTCCGCCTGGCCCAGGTCGCGGTGGCAGTGCGCCAACTCGTCCGACAGGTAGGCCCGGTCGAAGTGCCGGATCCACGCCGGGTCGTCACCGGAGTCCGGCCCGTTGTCGGCCTCCTCGAGCTTGGTCACCGCCTTGGCCGCGACGGTCTGGCAGGAGCGCGCGTCCCCCAGGAGCGCGTGACCGCGCGCCTCGGCCGCGTAGAACATCGCCTCCACCCGCGGTGTGACCTGGCCCCGCGCCCCTTCCTGCGCGGCCTTCGCCAACTGGGCGATCTCCCGCGGATTGCCCAGCGAGGCGGCCAGATGACTCATGCTCGCCGCCAGCACGTACCCGCCGTACCCCCGGTCCCCGGCCGCCTGGGCCAGCCGGAGGGCCTGGATGTAGTAGCGCTGGGCGAGACCGGGCTGCCCGGTGTCCACGGCCATGTAGCCCGCGAGTTCCGTCAGACGGGCCACTGCGGCGAACAACTCCCGCCCCACGGCCTCCCGGTAGGAACCGGCCAGCAGTCCGGAGACCACGCTGTTGAGGTAGTGCACGACAACCGGGCGCACGTGCCCGCTGCCGTAACGGTGGTCAAGTTCGACCAGTGCTTCGGTCGTGGCACGCACGGCCTCCACGTCGGACACCCCGACCCGCGCGCCCGCGCTCCGGGCGACCTGCGGATCGGCCGCGGTGATCAGCCAGTCGCGGCTGGGCTCCACGAGGGCGGACGACGCCACGGACGTCCCGCTCAGGAAGTCGCGCCGCCCGACGTCACTGCGCCACAGCTCACAGACCTGTTCGATCGCACCCAACACCGTTGGGGAGAACTGGAGTCCGACGCCGGAGGCGAGGTTCTTGCCGTTCGCCATGCCGATTTCGTCGATCGTGACCGTACGGCCGAGCTTCCGCCCGAGCGCCTCGGCGATGACGGCCGGGGCGCGGCCGCGCGGCTGCTGACCGCGCAGCCACCGCGCGACGGAGGTCTTGTCGTACCTCAGATCGAGACCGTGCTCCGCGCCGCACATGTTGACCCTGCGCGCCAACCCGGCGTTGGAGCAGCCGGCTTCCTGGATCAGCGCCTGCAGCCGTTCGTTCGGCTGCCGCGCCACAAGCGGCCTTGCCGCCATGCTGAACCCCCTGAGACTGCTATGCGTTCGCGATGTGGACCGCGAGAAGCGGAGAAGCTGAGACAGCTGTGAACGCCTTCCCCTGTGATCTTTGCCCCCTGAATATCCGGAGAATGCAGGAATTACGGGTATTGCCATCTATAGCCGTAATGACGAGGTCGGCGCCCGCCGCCCGAGTGGCTACCCCTTCGCGGCGGTGAAGCCGCACCTGCGCCCCCGTCCATGCCTCCGTGCGCCCCGCGTGCTGTTACGGATCAACGGCTGCTGTCAACCTCGCCCGACACCCGATCCGCCACATCCCCGTGCGACAGCCGTAACCCCTGGTGACAAGGGGAGTTGTGATGAGCGTGGAAGAGACCATCGGAGTAGGAGCACCGCGCATCCCCCAACAACGCGGCGAGCACGTGCTCGAGGCCGCGGCACGATACGCGGAAGAGCGGCACTGGGACGTCATCGCAGGCACCTGGCTGGAGGCCGTCGACGGCAGGGAGCGCTGCTCCTGCGGCGAGCCCGACTGCCCGGCCCCGGGCGCCCATCCGACCCGCCCCGACTGGGCGGAACAGGCCACCGGCAGCGCCTCGACGGCACGCCGGATGTGGACGAAACAGCCCCGCGCCGCGATCATCCTGCCGACCGGTCGCACCTTCGACGCGCTCGACGTCTCCGAATCCGCCGGCTTCCTGGCGCTGGCGCGCATGGAGCGCATGGGCATCGAACTCGGCCCGGTCACCTGCACGCCGTTCCGGCGGATGCTGTTCTTCGTGCTGCCGGGCGGGGCGTTGAAGGTGCCGGACGCGACACGGAAGCTGGGCTGGTCGCCGGCCACGCTGGACCTGATCGCCCGGGGCGAGAGCGACTACGTGGTCGCACCGCCGACCCGTATCGGCAACCGGGGGCGGGTGCTGTGGGCGCGGCAGCCGACGGCAGCCAACCGGTGGCTGCCGGATGCGGAGGAGCTTGTCAGCTCGTTGGCGTATGCGTGTGGCCGCGAGGCGGCCGATGCGCGGTGCCGCTGACGCGGCGACACCAGGGTGTTTGGCAGCGCCCCGTAAGGGGCGCGGGGAACTGCGCGAGCAACCACGACGCTCCCGCAGTCGACGTCCCGGGGTAGTGCGTCGGCTGCGGGCCGACAGTGGCTGGTCGCGCAGTTCCCCGCGCCCCTTACGGGGCGGGGCGCACCGTCTCAGCCGGCCTCCGCCACATGTCCGTCCGGTCGGACCAGCAGCGACATCTGCCCCGCATCGGCCCGCGTCACCGTGAGGACCCCGTCCTCCGGCTCGGACTTGGCCCCCCGCGGCAGCACCCGTACGTACGACCCCGCGCGGAGCGCCTCGTACAGTCGCGACGGCCCCTCCTCCGTCTCCGCCAGCGGGACGTCCGGTGCGCGGTGCCCGACCAGGCGGTGCGCGCCGGGCGGTGCCGGGTAGGCGATGCCGATGCCCGAGACGAACATCATCGCCCGGTCGATGGCGAACGGTGCCAGGAAGCCCGCCGCGACCGCCGCGTTGCGTGCGCCCCGCTTGAGCCGGGTGTCGGCGAGCGCCGCGCGGATCAGTGCGCCGCTCATGCGCAGGACCGCCGTCCCTACGGGGTGCCGTTCCTCGTGGTAGCTGTCGAGGAGGGTGTCGTCCGCGCGGCCTGCGAGCACGGCCGCCAGTTTCCAGCTGAGGTTGGCCGCGTCCTGGAGGCCGGCGTTCATGCCCATGCCGCCCGCGGGCGAGTGCACATGGGCCGCGTCGCCCGCCAGGAACACCCGGCCCTGGCGGTACCGCGGCACCTGGCGCTCGTCGCTGTGGAAGCGGGAGGTCCACCGCTCGTCCCGGATGCCGAAGTCGGTGCCGAACGCGGCGCGTACGACGGCGCGCAGCCGGTCCATGTCGACGGGCGCGTCCACCGGCAGGTCGCTGCCGCGCTCCCACGCGATGACGCGGTACCAGCCGTCGCCGAAGGCCACGACGAACGCGAAGCCCGCGCCGACCCCGCGGAAGGCGGGCAGCGCCTCCGGCGGGGCGTCCAGGCGGACGTCCGCGAGCACGACCGAGCGCAGGACGGACTGCCCGGGGAACGGCATGCCGAGCGCTGCCCGGACCGCGCTGTGCACCCCGTCCGCACCGACCGCGTACTGCGCACGGAGCGGGGCAGCGGCGCCCTCGACGTCCACTTCGACCCCGTCCGCGTCCTGCCGCAGGCCGGTCAGCCGGGCGCCGCGCCGGATGTCGACTCCGAGCTTGAGGGCGCGCTCCTCCAGGACGCGCTCCGTCTCGTACTGCGGGGTCATCAGAACGCCCGCGAAGCGGGTGGGCAGCCGGGTCAGGTCGGCGCGGGTGGGGCCGAAGAAGCGGATGCCGGGGAGGAAGCTGCCGGTGGCGAGGAGCTTTTCGGCGAGGCCGCGGGCGTCGAGCACTTCGAGGGTGCGGGCGTGGACGGCGAAGGCCCGGGTGAGGTTGGACTCCTGCGCGCGCTTCTCCAGCACGACGACGCGGACGCCGGCGGCGGCGAGATCGCCGGCGAGCAGCAGCCCGGTGGGGCCGGCTCCCACAACCAGGACGTCTGCGGTGTGTTCGGGGCGAGCGGGCATGGCGGACATGGCTGACTCCCGAGGGACGGCCGCTCTCTGCGGCTGCGCGGCACGGTGCTGTGCCTACTGCCAGTGGACACCCGGCAGCGGGTTATGTCAACGCCCGTTGAATTAATGCGCCCCCGCTCTCTTCCCGCGCCCCCTACGCCGGAACCGCCGCGTCCAGGAAGGGCTCCGCCACCCGCCGCCAGCTGTCCGGCCGCTCGTAGTGGACGAGGTGCCCGGCGTCGGGGATCTCCGCGTACTGACCGCGCGGCAGGACGCGGACCATCTCCTGGGCCTCGGCCCGCCCGAGGGCGCCGTCCAGGCCGCGCACGACGAGCGTCGGGCACGTGACCATGGCCAGCTCCTCCCAGTGCGCGTCGTGCGCGTAGGCCTCGCGCGCGGCCAGCATCTGACGGCGGAAGAACAGCGGCCGCCAGCCGTCGGCCCGCTCGGCCATCACCTCGGCGTAGAAGTCGCCCCGGGCCGGGGCGGGCTTCTCCAGCGTCGGATCCTCCTCGCCGAACCACTTGCGCACGTCCGCCAGCGTCGCGAACGGGACCGGCCAGGAGCGGAACCACTCCGTCCACTGGCGCTGGGTGGCCGCACCCAGGGCGGAGGCCCGCATGTCCAGGATGACCAGCGCCCGCACGAGCTCCGGGTACCGGGCGGCCAGCTGCCAGGCCGTGAGGGCGCCCATGGCGTGGCCGACGAGGGTCACGGGCGCCAGGCCGAGCTGCTCGATGGCGGCCACCGCATCGGCCACATAGGCCTCGCGGACGTACGGACCGCCGACCGGCTTGTCGCTGCGGCCGTGGCCCCGCTGGTCGAGGGCCACCGTGCGGTGGCGCGGGGAGAGCCAGCGACCGGTCTCCGTCCAGTGCGCGGCGCGGCCCAGCAGACCGTGGAGCAGGAGCACTCCGCCGTGACCCCGGCCGCCGGCCCCGGCGGCCGCCGGCGGGTCGGCGAACTCCCAGGCGGCAAGCCGTACTCCGCCGCTACCGCTCACCTCGATACGCCGCACCATGACTCCTGGCACCTCGCTTCTCCCCCGAGCAGCTCCACCTGAACCGGCAGCCTGACTGGCAGCTTCACTTTATTGAACGCCTATTCGAATACACGGTTACGACGCGCAACACCCCTCGTTCGAGTGACCGGGCGGCAGGATTGGCCGTCTGCACCACGGGGAGGAATCGACCTGGGCGCGGACCGCTCGGGGAAGAAGGTCCGCGCGGCGCACCCTGGGAGCTCGGGGCTCCGGGTCGCCACGGGGGATTACGGGGAGGTGGGGCCCCGGCAGCCCGACAGGGCGCCGGGGCCCTTCGTCGTGCAGGACAACGGCGGCATACGGAGCATCGGGACGCCCCAGCGGCCTCATCGGACCCAAGCCCCCTCCCCCGGTCGGCGGCGCGCGTGTGCATATGCCTCAGCGCCAGCCTGGCACGGCTCGGGCCCGGGCGCGCCGATTCCGCCGACTCCGGGCGGAAACAGGGGAAGTCGATCGGAAGGGGCGGCGCCTGCCGCCCCTGGGGGCACCTCTGGGGGCACCCCCAGCGGTAGCTGGGGGAGGTAGCTGGGGGAGCGTCACCGACCCGCCGGGCGAGGGCACGGCCCGGCAGGTCGCAGCGGGTGCCGCAGGGGCTGCGGCGGGGGTCAGCGCTTGGCGACGAAAACGTGCGAGGCGATGTCCGGCTCCAGCTCGGCGGCCTCGCCGCTGCTGCCCACCATCACCCCACCGGGGGACTCCGTCACACTGACGACCGCACCCGGCTGCACCCCGGCGCGGCGCAGCGTGTACATCAGCTGGGCGTCCGTCTGGATCGGCTCGCCGATGCGGCGGACGACCACGGTCTTGCCCTCGGTGCCGGGCTCCAGCTCCATCAGGCTGACCATGCCGGCGTTGAGGAACGGATCGGCCTCGGCCTTCTCGCCCAGCTCCTCCAGACCCGGGATCGGGTTTCCGTAGGGCGACTCCGTGGGGTGCCGCAGGAGCTCGAGCACCCGGCGCTCCACGGCCTCGCTCATCACGTGCTCCCAGCGGCAGGCCTCGGCGTGCACCTGCTCCCACTCCAGGCCGATCACGTCGACGAGCAGGCACTCCGCCAGCCGGTGCTTGCGCATCACGCGCGTGGCCAGGCGGCGGCCCTCCTCGGTGAGCTCCAGGTGACGGTCGCCGGCGACCGTCACCAGTCCGTCGCGCTCCATGCGGGCCACGGTCTGGCTCACCGTCGGGCCGCTCTGGTCGAGCCGCTCGGCGATGCGGGCGCGCATGGGGACCACACCTTCCTCTTCCAGCTCAAGGATGGTGCGGAGATACATCTCCGTGGTGTCGATCAGTCCGGACATGCGTGCCCCTCGATAAGTAGTGCGCTGGCCTGGCCCTGGACTCAATTCTGACGCATACCACCGACAAGGGTGCCGCGTACGGCCCGGCCGGGGCCGCCCCGTATTGACAGGGTGCTGGTCCAGACCGCAACGTGATCCGCGCGCCCCCGACGCACAAGGAGTCCGTGAGCGATGAGCGAGCACCAGTTGGCCGGGCAGTTCCTCGACGCCGCGATCGGACTGCTCCAGCGGGTGCGCGACGAGGAGGCCGGGGCGATCGCCGCGGCCGGTGCGCTGATCGCCGACACCGTCGTCGCGGGCGGGCGGCTGTTCGTCTTCGGCGCCGGCCACTCCTCGCTGCCCGCGCAGGACGTGGTCTACCGGGCGGGCGGCCTCGCCCTGATGAACCTCCTGTCCGTGCCGGGGGCCGTGGGCGTGGACGTGATGCCGGCGACGCTCGGCAGCGCGCTCGAACGGGTGGACGGGCTCGCCGGGGCCGTCCTCGACACGAGTCCGGCGCAGCCGGGCGACCTGCTGATCGTCATCTCGCTGTCCGGGCGGAACTCGCTGCCGGTGGAGATGGCCATGAACGCGCGGGCGCTCGGGCTGAAGGTCGTCGGTCTGACGTCGCTGGCGTACGCGGAGGAGACGAAGTCCCGGCACGTGTCCGGGACGTTCCTCAAGGACCACTGCGACGTCGTCATCGACAGCAAGGTGGCGCCCGGCGATGCGGAGCTCTCTGCCGAGGGCGTTGGGGGGCGGTTCGGGCCTGCGTCGACCGTTGTCGCCAGCGCGGCTTTGCAGGCCATCGTGGCGTCCGCCACCGGAGAGCTCGCCGCGCGGGGGGTCAATCCGCCGGTGCTTCGCTCCGGCAACGTCGACGGGGGGCACGAATGGAACGGGCGGGTACTGGCCGAGTACAGAGACCGGATCTTCTTCCGGTACTGAGTCGGCTGCAGGTCGTCTGTGGCTGATCGCGCAGTTCCCCGCGCCCCTTACGGGGCGCTCCCTACCTCCCCCGCCAAGTCCACCGAGGCCGCCACACGGGACGCGATGTCCTCCGCGTACATCGCGTCCGCCCGGTCGAACGCCCTGCGGGACGCCCCGCGCAGGAACGTCACCACTCCGACCGTCCTGCCCCGGCTCCGCAGTGCCGTCGACAGGGCGTGGCGTGTGCCGTCCGGCCATTTGCGGGCCGCCGCCCAGTCCTCCGTGCGGTCCGAGGCCGCGCGGACCGAGCCGCAGCGTTCGACCGCCTGGAGGGCGGGGTGGCCGTCCATGTACGGGACCGGCAGGCCGCCGCCCGGCGGGGGCGACTGGCCGGGGGCGCCGGCCGGCGTGGCCGCGGCGCGGACCAGGCGGATCGGGCCGTCGGGTGCCGTCTCGGCGGACGGCAGCAGGTCGATCAGTGCGTGGTCCGCGAAGCCGGCCAGCGCGAAGTCCATGTAGAGCGCCGCCGCTTCCATCGGGTCCTCGCACTCCGCCACCGCGCGCCCCGCGCGGTGCAGCTGACTTCCCCGGAACCGCAGCCTGGCGCTCTCCTGTTCGGCGAGCCGCGTCTTGGTGACGTCCAGGAAGAGCCAGGCCACTCCGAGCGGCACCGGTTCCTCGGCCAGCGGGGTGGCCAGGCGCAGGAACCCCGAGCGCCAGCAGCGCCGCTCCGGCACCGGGGCTCCCCGGTCGCCGCGCAGCGTCACCCACAGGTCCGTCGGCGCGGGCGGCGCGCCCGCGGCGAGGACGTGCTGGAGGGCGCCCTCCAGGTCCTCCACGCCCTGTTCGAGCAGTTCCCCCAGCGGCCGACCCAGCAGGGCCGTGCGGCTCGTCCGCAGCGCCCGTGCGGCGTGTGCGTTGGCCAGCGCGGGCCGGAGGTCCGCGTCGACCAGCACCACGCCCCAGGACGCCTCTCCGAACAGGGCCTCGCTGAGGGCGACCGAGCGCTCCAGGTCGATCTGCGTGTGCACCTCGCTGAACGCGCAGTACACGCCTGCCGGTCTGCCGTCGGCACCGTGCACCACGGAGGACTGCACGCGGACGAGGATCCGGCCGCCCTCTTTGGTCAGCAGGGCGAACTCGTCCACCTGCCGGCCGTGCGCCTTCATCGCACCGAGCAGCCGGGCGGTCACTTCTTCCGCGTCCGCGTCGCGCACCGCCCAGCCCGTCAGGCCGCACCGTCCGACGGCCTCTTCCGCGGACCAGCCGAGTATCCGCTCGGCCTCGCGGTTCCAGTGCGTCACCGTGCCGCTCGCGTCGATGGCGAACAGCGCGGCGTCCATGCCGTCGAGGAGCGCGACGAGAAGGTCGTGGTCGTCGCTGTCCGAGGCGGCTGCGGCAGGGCCTGAGGAATGTGGAGCGGTCACGGGGTACCCCCTGCTGGACGCGTCTGCATGTCCTGCACGACGGGTCATTCAACTCGACCGTGACGGACACCGCGCCGTCTTCCGTGAAATCCGTTCACGGGAAAAACCGGTTGTGACCCCGCGGGGGGCCTTCCTAGGCTGTGGGGCACACGAGAAGGGAGGTGGTTCGGGACATGGTTTACATCCGGACGCGTGAGGTGACTGCGGGCTAGCGCCCGTCGTCGCGTACAGCGCTGCGCCGGCGTCGCCGGCCAATCCCAGGCAGTCACCCGATCCGTGGGCCGCCGAGTCGTCCGCTCGGCACCGCCGCGCCGCAAGGCGCGGCGGTAACCGGCCCACGGATCGTCTGCGTTTCGGGGCGCCGTAGCGCCCCAAAGGGGCGCGGGGAACTGCGCGATCAGCCACCGACGGCCTGCAGCCGACGCACCACCCCAGGGGTCCGGGCGCAGCCCCGGGACTTCGACTGCGGGCGCATCGTGGCT
>NZ_JBSFWU010000017.1:0-87734 GCF_053594995.1 Streptomyces sp. NPDC002536 | reverse complement strand
GCGGCCGCGGACGTGGCTCTCCCTGACCGCCGAGGGACGAGCCGTCTATCAGCAGCATTTGGCAGCGTTGAGTGCGCGAGCAACCACACACAACCCGCAGACGACAACGGGCCCGCACCGCCGAAGCGATGCGGGCCCGGTTCGACGGGCTTACGCGTCGAAGACCTCAGCGACAAGCTGAGCCTGTTCGGCCTGGTGCCGCTTGGCAGAGCCAACCGCCGGCGACGACGAGTGCGGACGCGAAATCCGCCGCAGCCGCTCCGACGCCGGAACGTCGGCGCCGACCGCCAGGTCGAGGTGGTCGATCAGGTTCAGCGCGATGAACGGCCACGCACCCTGGTTCGCCGGCTCCTCCTGCGCCCACAGGTACTTGGCGGCGTTCGGGAACTTGGCGATCTCCGCCTGGACCTCCGCACCCGGCAGCGGGTACAGCCGCTCCAGGCGGATGAGGGCGGTGTCCGTCGCGCCGCGCTTCTCCCGCTCGGCGGCGAGGTCGTAGTAGACCTTGCCGGAGCAGAAGACGACCTTGCGCACGTCGGCCGGGTTGACGGTGTCGTCACCGATGACCGGACGGAACTGGCCGCTCGTGAACTCCTCCGCCTTCGACGCCGCGGCCTTCAGACGCAGCATCGACTTCGGGGTGAAGACGATGAGCGGCTTGTGGTGCGGGTTGTGGACCTGCCAGCGCAGCAGGTGGAAGTAGTTCGACGGCAGCGTCGGCATGGCGACCGTCATGTTGTTCTGCGCGCAGAGCTGCATGAACCGCTCGATGCGGGCCGAGGAGTGGTCCGGGCCCTGGCCCTCGTAGCCGTGCGGCAGCAGCAGGGTGACGCCGGAGGTCTGGCCCCACTTCTGCTCGGAGGAGGAGATGAACTCGTCCGTGATGCTCTGGGCACCGTTGACGAAGTCACCGAACTGCGCCTCCCACAGCACCAGCGCGTCCGGGCGGGCCAGCGAGTAGCCGTACTCGAAGCCCATCGCCGCGTACTCGCTGAGCAGCGAGTCGTAGACGTTGAAGCGCGCCTGGTCGTCCGAGAGGTAGAGCAGCGGGGTGTAGTCCTCGCCGGTCTCGCGGTCGACGAGCACCGCGTGGCGCTGGCCGAAGGTGCCGCGGCGGGAGTCCTGGCCGGCGAGCCGGACCGGGGTGCCCTCCATCAGCAGCGAGCCGAAGGCGATGGTCTCGCCCATGCCCCAGTCGATGGTGCCGTCCTCGATGCTGGCGGCGCGGCGCTGCAGCTGCGGCACCAGGCGCGGGTGCACCGTGACGTTCTCCGGCGTGGTGACCTGCGACTCGGCGATCCGCTTGAGGACCTCCTGGGAGATCGCGGTGTTCACCGTGGCCGGGAACTCCGGCAGCTCGGCCGGGGGCTCGTAGGCCGCGGGGGCCGTGTCGGCGTCCCGGACCTCGACGAAGACCTTCTCCAGCTGGCCCTGGTAGTCCTGCAGGGCCTGCTCGGCCTCTTCCAGGGTGATGTCGCCACGGCCGATCAGCGACTCGGTGTAGAGCTTGCGCACCGAGCGCTTCTTGTCGATCAGGTCGTACATCAGCGGCTGGGTGAACGAGGGGTTGTCCGACTCGTTGTGGCCCCGGCGCCGGTAGCAGATCAGGTCGATGACGACGTCCTTGTTGAACGCCTGGCGGAACTCGAAGGCCAGACGGGCAACGCGGACGACGGCCTCGGGGTCGTCACCGTTCACGTGGAAGATCGGCGCTTCGATCATCCGCGCGACGTCGGTGCAGTACATCGACGAGCGCGAGGACTCCGGCGGCGCGGTGAAGCCGACCTGGTTGTTGATGACGATGTGCACGGTGCCGCCGGTGCGGTAGCCGCGCAGCTGCGACATGTTGAGGGTCTCGGCCACGACGCCCTGGCCCGCGAAGGCCGCGTCGCCGTGCAGCTGGATCGGCAGGACGGTGAAGTCCGTGCCGGCCTTGCCGATGATGTCCTGCTTGGCGCGGGCGATGCCCTCGACGACCGGGTCGACCGTCTCCAGGTGGGACGGGTTGGCGGCCAGCGAGACCTTGATCTGCTCGCCGTCCAGGCCGGTGAAGGTGCCGTTCGCGCCCAGGTGGTACTTCACGTCGCCGGAGCCGTGCATCGACTTCGGGTCGAGGTTGCCCTCGAACTCGCGGAAGATCTGCGCGTAGGACTTGCCGACGATGTTGGCCAGCACGTTCAGACGGCCACGGTGGGCCATGCCGATGACGGCCTCGTCCAGGCGGGACTCGGCGGCCGCGTCCAGCACCGCGTCCAGCAGCGGGATGACGGACTCGCCGCCCTCCAGCGAGAAGCGCTTCTGGCCGACGTACTTGGTCTGCAGGAACGTCTCGAACGCCTCGGCCGCGTTCAGGCGGCGCAGGATGCGCAGCTGCTCCTCGCGCTCCGGCTTGGCGTGCGGGCGCTCGACGCGGTCCTGGATCCACTTGCGCTGCTTCGGGTCCTGGATGTGCATGAACTCGATGCCGGTGGTGCGGCAGTACGAGTCGCGCAGCACGCCGAGGATGTCGCGCAGCTTCATCAGCGACTTGCCGGCGAAGCCGCCGACCGCGAAGTCGCGCTCCAGGTCCCACAGGGTGAGGCCGTGCTCGGTGATGTCCAGGTCGGGGTGCTTGCGCTGGCGGTACTCCAGCGGGTCGGTGTCGGCCATGACGTGGCCGCGGACCCGGTAGGAGTGGATCAGCTCGAAGACCCGGGCGGCCTTGGTGACGTCGTCGTCGTGCGAGGCGTCGATGTCCTTGAGCCAGCGGACCGGCTCGTAGGGGATGCGCAGCGCCTCGAAGATGTCGTCGTAGAAGCCGTTCTCGCCGAGCAGCAGCTGGTGCATGATCCGCAGGAACTCGCCGGAGGCGGCACCCTGGATGACCCGGTGGTCGTACGTCGAGGTCAGGGTCATGACCTTCGAGATGCCCATCTTGTTCAGGGCGTCCTGCGAGGTGCCCTGGAACTCGGCGGGGTAGTCCATGGCACCCACGCCGATGATGAGGCCCTGGCCGGGCATCAGGCGCGGCACGGAGTGCACGGTGCCGATGCCGCCGGGGTTGGTCAGCGAGGCGGTGACCCCGGTGAAGTCGTCCATCGTCAGCTTGCCGACGCGGGCGCGGCGGACGATGTCCTCGTAGGCCTGCCAGAACTCGAAGAAGTTCAGGGTCTCGGCCTTCTTGATGGCCGCGACCACGAGCTGCCGGTCGCCGTTCGGCTTGACCAGGTCGATCGCCAGGCCGAGGTTGACGTGCTCGGGCTTGACGAGGGTCGGCTTGCCGTCCTTCTCCGTGAAGGAGTGGTTCATCGACGGCATCAGCTTCAGCGCCTGCACCATGGCGTAGCCGATGAGGTGCGTGAAGGAGACCTTGCCGCCGCGGGCGCGCTTGAGGTGGTTGTTGATGACGATGCGCTGGTCGAACAGCAGCTTCACCGGGACGGCGCGGACGGACGTGGCCGTCGGCAGCTCCAGGGAGGCGTTCATGTTCTTGGCGACCGCGGCGGACGGGCCGCGCAGCGTCACGAACTCCGGACCGGCGCTCGGCTCGACAGGCTTGGCCGGGGCCTTCGGCCGGGCGGCCGGGGTCTTGGCGACCGGGGCCGGGGCGGCGGCGGGCTGCGCGGGGGCGGCCGGAGCGGCCGGGGCCTGAGCGGCGGGCGCCGCCGGGGCGGCCGGTGCCGGAGCAGCGGCCTGCGGGGCCGGAGCGGCGGCCGCAGTCGGCTGAGCGGCGGCAGGGGCCTGCGCCGTACCGGCCGGGGCGGCGGCCGGCGCCGGGGCTGCGCCCTCGGTCACCGGCTTGCCCGGCTTGTAGTCGGCGAAGAAGTCCCACCAGGCTCGGTCGACCGAGTTCGGGTCCTGGAGGTACTGCTGGTAGATCTCGTCGACGAGCCACTCATTGGGACCGAACACATCGGCAGGACTCTTGCCCTGCCCTGCTTGATCGGCCGAGATGCTCGAGTTACTGGGGGACTGTGGCGACACGGCGGCAACCGCCCTCTTCCGCTTACCTAAGACTGGTGGACAGCGGGAATAAAGGCTACGCCTCTCGGCACCTTTGATGCAGGCCACCCGGGCCAGCAGTCGCCTAAGTCACACTCTGAACGTGGTTTGAGGGCATGGCTTGGCGGGAAACACACCGAGTTTTAGCGGCCGAGTGCCGGTGCCGCGGGTTTCCGGTACCCCGGAACCCCGCCCCACATCCACCGAATGTGTGCCTCCACCACCGACCCTACGTCAGATCCGCTCTCAGGGAACGCCCGGAAGAGTGACCTTGATACGACAGCCACGCGGGGATTCGGCCACCCCTATGCTCCCGCCGTGCAGGTCCACCGCCCAGCGGGCGATCGCCAGCCCCAGGCCCGTACCGCCGTCCGTGCCCGGGCCCTGCTGGCAGGCGGCGTCGCCCCGGTTGAAGCGCTCGAAGACGCGGTGCCGCTCGTCCTCCGGGATCCCCGGGCCCTCGTCCAGCACCTCCAGGGCCAGCGACTGCGCACTGTCGCCCCGCCGGGCACGCACGGTGACGCGCCCGTGCGGGGGACTGTGCTTGACGGCGTTGTCCACCAGATTCGCCACCACCTGGTGCAGCCGCTCGGCGTCCGCGTGTGCCGTCAGTTCGGGAGGTGAGACGTCCAGGTGCAGGTGGACGTCCTTGCGGGCGCGTGGCGAGGCGCCGCTGCCGCAGGCCATCGACGCCTCCTTGAGCACCCCGGCCAGGTACGGCCACACCTCGAAGCGGCGCGAGTGCAGCGGCACCACCCCGTTGTCCAGCCGCGAGAGGTCCAGCAGCTGCTCGACCAGCCGGCCCAGCCGCTCGGTCTGCCGCAGGGCGATGCGCATGGTCTCCGGATCGGGGGCCGAGACCCCGTCCACCACGTTCTCCAGCACGGCCCGCAGCCCCGCGATCGGGGTGCGCAGCTCGTGCGAGACGTTGGCCACCAGCTCCTTGCGGTGGGTGTCCACCGCCTCCAGGTCCGCGGCCATCCGGTTGAACGCCCGGGCCAGATCCCCGAACTCGTCCCGCCGCCCGGTCCGCACCCGCCGGGAGTAGTCCCCCTGCGCCATGGACCGGGTCACCGCGGTCATCTCGTCCAGCGGCGCCGTCAGGCCGTGCGCCACGAACTGGGTGATCAGCAGCGAGGCGATGATCGAGAAGATGGTGATCACCCTGAGCTCCGTCGCCGAGTGGATCGCGACGAACACCAGCAAGGTGGTGATCACCACCGAGACGGTGACCAGCGCCCCCAGCGCGGCCTTGACCGACCGGTAGGGGTCCAGCGGCCGCAGCGCCTCCCACGCACGGCTCCACAGGCCCCGCACCGGCCACCGCCCGGTCATGCCGCCGGGGTCTCCAGTGCGTACCCCACGCCGTGCACCGTGCGGATCCTCTCGGCCCCGATCTTGCGGCGCAGCGCCTTGATGTGGCTGTCCACCGTCCGCGTGCCGGAGGCGTCCGCCCAGTCCCACACCTCCGCCAGCAACTGCTCCCGGGAGAGCACCGCGCGCGGGGTGTTGGCCAGACAGACCAGCAGATCGAACTCGGTCGGCGTCAGGTGCACGTCCGTGCCCCGCACCCGCACCCTGCGCTGCGCGTGGTCGATCTCCAGCTCGCCGAGCCGCAGGATGCCGCTGCGCGGCGTGTGCGCGGCCAGCGTCGCCCGCTCCACGCGGCGCAGCAGCACGTGCACCCGTGCCGCCAGCTCGCGCATCGAGAACGGTTTGGTCATGTAGTCGTCCGCCCCCACGCCCAGCCCGACCAGCATGTCGGTCTCGTCGTCCCGTGCGGTGAGCATCAGGACGGGCACCGGGCGCTGTGCCTGCACCCGTCGGCAGACCTCCAGCCCGTCGAAGCCGGGCAGCATGACGTCCAGGACCAGCAGGTCCGGCTGCCACGCCTCGGCCGTGTCCACGGCCGCGGGCCCGTCGCCCGCGGTCCGTACCTGAAATCCCTCGGCCCGCAGCCGTGCGGCGATGGCGTCGACGATCGTCCGGTCGTCCTCGACGATCAGTACCCGACGCTGCGCCCCGGCGGCTGCCGCGGTCCCGCTCGGGCCGATGTGTGTCTGCTCCATGCGCCCCGCCCCTAAGCGTCTTCCGGTGGCGATTTCGCTGGCCACTCGTGCTGTTGTGGCAAGCAGCGTACGGGCACCCGGGCGGGGTCGGCTACGCGGCGCGGAGACCGAGATGGACCACGTCGGGGACGCCCCGGGCAACGCTGATCTCTTCGGTTTTTACCCCGGCGAACCCGGCATTCCGGAGCGCTTCCTCGAACTCCGGGGAGGGCTGCGCCGACCACACGGCGAGCACTCCGCCGGGCGTCAGCAGCTCCCGGCAGGCGGCCAGACCGGCGGGGGAGTAGAGGCCGGCGTTGTCCTCGGTGACGGTCCAGCCGGGCCCGTTGTCGATGTCGAGACAGAGCGCGTCGTGACGCGTGGCCGATGCGGAGCGGACGTACGTGACGAGGTCCGCGTGCACGATCTCCGTGCGCGGATCGGCGAGCGCCGGGCCGGAGACCGCCGAGAGCGGTCCGGTGCGGTGCCAGTCGACGACGGCCTGCTCCCGCTCCACGACCGTGATCCGCCCCCAGCGCGGCTCGCCGGCCGCCCGCGCCAGCGAGAAGCCGACGCCCAGGCCGCCGATCAGCACCGCCGGGTCCGGGCGCCCCGGCGGCAGGGCCGCGAGCGCGGCGTCGACCAGCAGCCGTTCCGAGCGGCCGTCGGAAGTGTCCATGAGGAAGCACCCGTTGGCGATGATCTCGTAGTGTGTGCCCCGCTGCCGCAGCACGACTTCACCGTGCGGGCCGTCGCGGCGGTCGAGGGTGACGGGCGGGGCGGGCGAGACGGGCATACGGCCTCCGTAAGGGGCTGCGGCCAGAGCTTGCTGCACAGAACTCCCGTGCACCTTAATGTTTCCGGTGCGAGGGCGGGACAGGCCGGAAGGGGCGGCCCACGTGATCGAGCACACACGGCGCGGGCTGCGCGGACTGTGGCGGATGCTGCCGAAGCCGACGAGTACGCCCTTCACTTTCTGTTACGCACTGATCCTGCTCGGTACGGCGCTCTACGCCGACTTCGGCGACCAGGAGACGGTGAGCCTCCTCCTGCGCGAGTCCAGCACGGACGGCGCGCACCTCGCGGAGCGCCCGCTCGTCGTGCTGATCGCGAGCGCGCTGTGGGTCGCGGGCGGCCTCTTCTCGGCGTACGGCCTGGCCTTCGCCCTGGTCCTGGCGGCCCTCGAACGCCGGGTGGGCGGGGCCCGCACGGCCGGCGTCTTCCTCCTCGGCCACGTCCTGGCCACGCTGGCCACGGAACTCCCGGTGGCGGGCGCGGTGGCGGCGGGCTCCCTGCCGGAGGCGTCGATGCACCGCCTCGACTACGGCATCAGCTTCGGCCTGATGGCGTGCGTGGGCGCCCTGTCGGGCCTGCTGCCGCGGCGCGGCGAGGTGGCCCTGCTGGGCGTGGCGGGCCTGATGTGCGCGCAGGACCTGATCGAACTGATCGACCCCCTGTCGAGCTGGGGCCACCCGATCGCCCTGCTGACGGGTATGGCATGCCGGTCACTGATCCGCGACGAGCCCCCGCCGGCGCCGGCCCCGATCCCGGAACCCCGCGAGGCGGGGGCGGACGAGGACGTCCTGCTTTAGTGCCCCGTAAGGGGCGCGGGGAACTGCGCGACCAGCCCCCACCGGCCCGCAGTCGACGCACCACCCCAGGGGTCCGGGGCGAAGCCCCGGTGCCGAGCGCCGATCGCTCAGAGCGAACACCCCGAAGGAACACCCCGAAGCCCAACGCAGTTGAGTCGGCATAGCTCAACTTGCCTGCCGAAGGGAAGATCATGGCTTCGACGTCCACCCCACTCACCCTCCCGGTCCTCCCCCTGGACGACGAAGTCGTCCTCCCCGGCATGGTCGTGCCCCTGGACCTCTCCGACGCGGAGGTCCGCGCCGCGGTGGAGGCGGCCCAGGCCGCAGCCGCGGGCGCCGCCGCCAAGCCCCGCGTCCTCCTCGTCCCGCGCATCGACGGCACCTACGCCGCCGTCGGCACCCTCGGCACCGTCGAGCAGGTCGGCCGCCTCTCCGACGGCGACCCCGGCGCCCTCATCCGCGGCGTCGGCCGCGTCCGCATCGGCGCCGGCACCACCGGCCCGGGCGCCGCGCTCTGGGTCGAGGGCGCCCGCATCGACGAGGCGGCTCCCGACCCCCTTCCCGGCGCCGTCACCGAGCTGATGAAGGAGTACAAGGCCCTGGCCACCACCTGGCTCCGCAAGCGCGGCGCCTGGCAGGTCGTGGACCGGGTGCAGCAGATCGAAGAACCCGGCCAGCTCGCCGACAATTCCGGCTACTCGCCGTTCCACACCGTCGCCCAGCGCGTCGAACTCCTCGAAACGGCCGACCCGGTCGCCCGCCTGCGGCTCGCCGTGAAATGGCTGAGCGACCACATCGCCGAGCAGGACGTGGCCGAGTCGATCGCCAAGGACGTCCAGGAGGGCGTGGACAAGCAGCAGCGCGAGTTCCTGCTGCGCCGCCAGCTGGAGGCCGTCCGCAAGGAACTGGCCGAGCTCAACGGCGACCCGGAGAACGAGTCCGAGGACTACCGCACCCGCGTCGAGGCCGCCGACCTCCCGGAGAAGGTCCGCGAGGCCGCGCTCAAGGAGGTCGACAAGCTGGAGCGCGCCTCCGACCAGAGCCCCGAGGGCGGCTGGATCCGCACCTGGCTGGACACGCTCCTTGAACTCCCGTGGAACAAGCGCACCGAGGACGCCTACGACATCCCGGGTGCCAAGTCCGTCCTCGACGCCGACCACGCGGGCCTGGAGGACGTCAAGGAACGGATCACCGAGTACCTGGCGGTGCGCAAGCGGCGCGCCGACCGGGGGCTGGGCGTGGTCGGGGGGCGCCGCGGGGGCGCGGTGCTCGCGCTCGTCGGCCCGCCCGGCGTCGGCAAGACCAGCCTCGGGGAGAGCGTGGCCCGGGCAATGGGCCGCGAGTTCGTGCGGGTCGCCCTCGGCGGCGTCCGCGACGAGGCCGAGATCCGCGGCCACCGGCGCACGTACGTGGGGGCACTTCCCGGCCGGATCGTCCGCGCGCTCAAGGAGGCCGGCTCCATGAACCCGGTCGTCCTGCTCGACGAGATCGACAAGGTCGGCTCGGACTTCCGCGGCGACCCGGCCGCGGCCCTGCTGGAGGTCCTGGACCCGGCCCAGAACCACACCTTCCGGGACCACTACCTGGAGGTCGAACTCGACCTCTCCGACGTGGTGTTCCTGGCCACGGCCAACGTCCTGGAGGCCATCCCCGAGGCCCTGCTGGACCGCATGGAGCTCGTCCGCCTCGACGGCTACACCGAGGACGAGAAGGTCGTCATCGCCCGCGACCACCTGCTGCCGAGGCAGCTGGAGCGCGCGGGCCTGGAGCCGGGCGAGGTCGTCCTGGAGGACGGGGCGCTGCGCAGGCTGGCCGGCGAGTACACCCGCGAGGCGGGCGTGCGCAACCTGGAGCGCGCCGTGGCGCGCCTGCTCCGCAAGGTGGCGGCCCGGCACGAACTGGGCGAGCAGGACCTGCCGTTCACGATCGGCCCCGAGCAGCTCCGCCCGCTGATCGGCCGCCCGCACCACACCCCCGAGTCCGCGCAGGACCCGGCGGAGCGGCGTACGTCCGTACCCGGCGTGGCGACGGGCCTGGCGGTGACGGGCGCGGGCGGCGACGTCCTGTACGTGGAGGCGTCGCTGGCCGACCCGGAGACGGGCGGAGCCGGTCTGACCCTGACGGGCCAGCTCGGCGACGTGATGAAGGAGTCCGCCCAGATCGCATTGTCCTTCCTCCGCTCCCACGGAGCGGAACTGGAGCTTCCGGTGGGCGACTTCAAGGAGCGCGGCGTCCACCTGCACGTCCCCGCGGGCGCGGTACCGAAGGACGGCCCGAGTGCGGGCGTCACGATGACGACGGCGCTGGCGTCGCTGCTGTCGGGCCGTCAAGTGCGGCCGGACGTGGCGATGACGGGCGAGGTCTCGTTGACGGGCCGCGTCCTGCCGATCGGCGGCGTGAAGCAGAAGCTGCTGGCGGCGCACCGGGCCGGAGTGACGACGGTCATCATCCCGAGGCGGAATGAGCCGGACTTGGACGACGTTCCGGCAGAGGTGCTGGCCAAGCTGGACGTGCATCCGGTATCGGATGTCCGACAGGTCCTGGAACTGGCGCTGACACCGGCGACGGCCGTGATGCCGGCGGCGGCATGACGACGAAGGGGTGGGACATGAGTGAACGACTGAGGCGCCCGGCGGGTATCCGCTCCCTGCAGTTGGGCGACGTGAAAGTCACGTACGTACCGGACGGCGTGGCGCAGCTGTCGCCGCGCCACTGGTTCCCGGACACGACGGACACCATTGCACCCTCGTACCTGGACGAGTCCGGCTACCTCGTGGCGAGCCTCGGCGGCCTCCTGGTCGAACGCGGCGACCGCGCCCTCCTGATCGACTCGGGCCTCGGCCCGACAACCGTCCCGGCCCGGCCCGGCAGCCCCGTCGGCGTCATGTCGGGCGGCGCCCTGCTCGACAACCTCACCCGCCTCGGCCGCCGGGCCGAACGGATCGAGGCGGTGGCCTTCACCCACCTCCACGGCGACCACGTGGGCTGGGTCGGCCACGAGGCCCTGAGCGGTGCGGAGTTCCTGTTCTCGGAGGCGGAGTGGCAGCACCGCGACGTGGTGCACAACGCCCCGCCGGCGGAGGTCCTCAAGGCGATGGAGCCGAGGGTCCGCACGGTGGCGGACGGGGAGGAGATCTTCCCGGGGGTGCGGGTGCTGCTCACGCCCGGCCACACGCCGGGCCACGCGGCGTACGTCGTGGACGGGGGCGGCGGCCGGAAGCTGATCGCCTTCGGCGACGCGTTCCACACGCCGCTGCAGATGGCCCACCCGGAGTGGCGGGTGTCGGTCGACCACGACGCGGAGGGCGCCATCGCCTTCCGACGCCGCCTGGTGGAACAGCTCGCGGAACCGGGGACGGTCGGCTTCGGCGTCCACTTCGCGGACGTGGTGTTCGGGCGGGTGTCGGCGGATGGCGGGGCGCCGGGGTGGGAGCCGGTGGACGAGTGACGCGCTCTCCGGGGCTGCGGCGTGTCCGACCCACCGTGCGTATCGTTGTACTGCGCGGCTGCTGGTACCAGCGGCAGCGGGGAGGAGCGCCACGGTGACCACCACACTGACCGGCAGGACCGAGATGGCCGACAACGACGAGCAGAGTCTGGACGACATGTTCCAGCTTCTCTACGAGATCATCCCCGACGGATACAAGGGCGAGATCGTCGGGGGGGCCATCCACATGTCGCCGCAGAGGCGCAAGCACTGGGCCAGCATCAGGGCCGTACTGCGTCAGCTCGAGGATCACTTCGGGCCGGACAGCATGATCGAGTGCGATGTCCGCCTCGACCTCCCCGGCTATCGCAATGGGTTTGTCCCGGACCTCTACAAGGTAGCGGAGGGCGCAGAGCCGGATGTGAAGGACAACTGGCACTACCAGGATGTCGAGTTCATCTTCGAGGTGATTTCACGGGAGACCGCCGACAGCGATTACGGGAAGAAGAAGGCCGCCTACGCCTCGGGCGGGATTCCCGTATACGTGATCGCAGATCCGTACACCGGCCTCTGTCATGTGTACACGTCGCCGAAGGGCAGTGAGTACCGAAGCGCGGTGGCCCTCAAGTTCGGTGATCCGATCGACCTGACCGGAACCGTCCTCGGCATGACCCTGGACACGGACAAGTTCCGCCGGGAGTGAGGCGGCAAGTGCGGCTGGGGCGCCTCCGGGCAGAACAGCCGCACTTGGTGTGGCCCCCGCCCCTGGCCATCGTGACGAACTGCCGGCGCAAATCTTCGTCCAGCAACCCCAACCGTGAAGATTTGCGCGGGCAAGCCACCGTCGGCGCCGGCCTCAGCCCTCGTCCACCGCCTTCCTCCGGTCGGCGAGCCGGTCCTGGTCCGCCGCGTTGCCGGTACGGGCCTCCGTGCGGCGGCCCCTGGCCAGGTAGTCCCGCACGATCAACTCCACCGCGTCCTGCGGGTTCCTGGTGCCGGACAGCAGTATGACCTCGATCGCCAGATCGCTGTCCAGGCTGATGGTGACCTTGGCCATGACACTCCTCGACACTCCTCGTGAAGACGACGGCTCAGTCTGCATCGCCTTGCCGGAACCGGCAATTGGGTTCCCACGCGTCGGATCGGCCGCTTTCGGCCGGAAGTTGACCCTCTGAGCCCACGCACCATTGATCCGGCTCCGTCCCGCCGGTTGCATATGCCCGACCGTACGTGACGGAGGGGGAACTCCTTGCGCAAGCCCAGAGCACGTTCAGGCAGACCGGCCGGCAGAGGCCGGAAGAACGGCATAGCAGGGGCGGCAGCGCTACTCGGCGCTGCCGCCCTCGTCGTTTCCGCGGTGCCCGCACCAGCCATGGCGGCCCCCCGCGACCTCGCCGAAGTCGTCCCGGGGAAGGGCACCTCCACCCCTTCCCTCGTCGACGGCATCCGTGACCGCGCCAAGGCCACCGGCGACGCCGCCGACGCCGCCCGCGAGCACCTCGCCGACAAGCAGAGCCGCTACCACATCGGCAACCCGCAGCGTGATCTCACGCCGCTCCGGACGCAGAGCTCCGGCGCCACCGAGACCGTCCGGCTGCAGCAGAAGCACCGCGGGATCGACGTCCTCGGCGGGGAGTACGTCGTCCGGATGGAGAAGAAGGACGGCAAGCGCGTCGTCACCGGCACCTCCGGGCGGTACTTCACCCGGCTGACGGCCGGCACCAAGGCGGCCGTGCCCCAGGACGTCGCCGTCGAGCGTGCCGTCGCCGCCGTCCGGGCCCAGCTCGGCGGGCGCACGCTCGACAAGACCGACATCGCCCAGCCGGGGCGCCAGGGGCTGACCAAGTCCGCCGAGGCCCTCAGCGGCACCGCCCGCGGGCTCGTCGTGCTGCCCAAGGGCGACGGTGTGCTCACCCAGCACGTCACCGTTCGCGGCACCCACCCCGGCACCGGTGAACCGGTCCTCCGCGAGGTCTACATCGACGCCAAGGCCGGCTATCCCGTGCTGCAGTACAGCGGGATCAAGACCTTCGGGGCGGCCAGGACCGCAGCGCCTGCAAAGGCCCACGCAGTGACCGACGTCCCCGCCTCCGCCCCCGGCTCCGGCGTCAAGTACGACGGCACCACCGTCGATCTGAACCTCACCAAGGACCCCGGCCGCAACGAATACCTCATGCGTGACACCGCCCGCATGAGCAGCACCAGCCATAACGAGATCGCCACCTGGGACGCCCGCGGCAAGGACGTCGGCGAGGTCTCCGGCCGCTGGCCCGGCGGGATCAAGGAGTTCGGGTCGGCCACCCCCGCCTTCGGCGCGGACGCCACCGAGGCCGGTGCCGTCGACGCCCACTGGGCGGCCGGCAAGGTCTACGACTACTACAAGAACGTCCACGGCCGCGACAGCCTCGACGGCCGTGGCATGGCCATCAACTCCCTCGTCGGCGTCACCGAGTTCGGCTCGGCGTACATCAACGCCTTCTGGGACGGCACCAAGATGGTCTACGGCGGCGGCAACGACGAGTACAAGACGCTCTCCGCCGACCTGGACGTCGTCGGCCACGAAATGACCCACGGCGTCGTGGAGCACACCGCGAACCTCGTCTACGCCGGCCAGTCCGGCGCCCTCAACGAGGCCATCGCCGACTACTTCGGGCAGTCCATCTCCGTGGACGCCGCCGGAGTGTCCATGGACGACCCGGACTCCGGGCTCCTCGGCGGGCACCTGTGCCGCAGCAAGTCGCCCCGCGAGTGCGCCTTCCGCGACCTCAACGACGGCGCGACGACCTCGAAGAACTTCCTCGGCGTCGGCTTCGCCACCGACAACGGCGGCGTGCACCTCAACTCCACCATCTTCTCCGGCTCCTTGTGGGACATCCGCAAGGACCTCGGCGGCAAGGTCGCCGACCGCATCGTCTACAAGGCGCTGTCGGAGTACATGACGCCCCTGGACGGCTACACCGAGGGCCGCAACGCGGTCATCGCGGCGGCCAAGGACCTCGGCCTCTCCTCCGACGACGTCAACACCGTCACCCGCTCCTTCAACGCCCACGGCATCGTCCCCAACTGGGAACTGGCCCTCGGCGTCGACACCGACGTCCTGCTCGACAAGGTCAACACCGTCGAGTCGTCCGTCGGCGCGGGCGGCGGCTGGTGGACCGCGTCGCAGTCCGACGACTCCGGTACCGAGGCGTACTCGGTCTGGGCGGGACGCGCCGACGGCAAGGGCGCCCGGAAGCTCATCAGCCCCAACGACGGCCGCTACCACGTCAACCCGGTGACCGACGGCAGGACCGTCGTCTGGCTCGCGTACGGGCCGAAGAGCATCGACATCCTGGCGCGGCCGCTGGCCGGCGGGCCGATCAAGACGCTGCGGACCGGCAAGGTGGCGCTCTCCGGCGTGCGCGTCGAGGGCGACGTCGTGGTCTTCGAGGCGCCCTCGCGCATCGGCACCCGGCACGTCGGCTATCTGCGGCTGAGCGACACGGACCCGGTCTGGGTCGAGGACGAGGCCACGTACGAGTCCGCCACCGCCCTGCCCTCGATCGGCAACGGCCGCATCGCCTACGCCAAGCTCTACGCCGAGAACGGCACCTCCAAGTTCGGTACCGAGGTGCTCGACCTCAAGACCGGCAAGAAGACCCTGGCCCAGCAGCTCGGCGCGCCCGAGGGCATCGGCCAGACCGGTATCAACGGCAAGAACGTCTTCTGGCTGGCCGACGAGTCCAAGGGCACGGGGCAGATGGGCGTGCGCCGCGCGGAGGTCGACGGCACGGGTGCCCTGGACCTCGGCAAGGACAAGACCGCCGCCGCGGGGCTCTTCCCCTTCGACCTGACCGTCTCGCAGGACGCGGTGACCGTCACCTCGCAGTCGCCGGGCCTGCCGACCGGCAACCAGTCGTCGGCCAAGCTGTGGCAGTTCTCCGCGGACGGCCGGGCGCTCGGCCGGGTCTCCTGCAACCGCGGTGAACAGTTCTCCGCCGCCGCGGTCGGCGGCCGGCAGGTGGTGTGGCTCGACGGCACCACCGGCTTCACCGACCTGGTGACGCGGACCCGCCCCGCGGGCACCTGCGGCTGATCCACGACACGCCAAGGGCCCCCGGCGCCGGTGCGCCGGGGGCCCGTTCCGCTTCTCTCAGCCGTCGGCCAGCGCCTGGAGGCGGCTGAGCGAACCGTTGAAGCGGTTGTGGTCACCGACCGTGGGGCCCGAGTCGGTGTACTGCCAGATGGTGTGGAAGGACCAGCCCTTGGGGAGCTCCCCGACCGACGAGCCGTATTGCGGTATCCACAACGGATTCACCGAGCCGAACCTGCTGTAGTTCCCCATGCACTCCTTCCACCACTTGGTGGCGGTGTAGAGCACGGCCTCCCGCCCGGTGCGGCGGTAGTAGCGGTCGAAGAAGTCCCCCACCCAGTCGATCAGCTCGTCCGAGCCCATCCCGTAGCAGCTGTCCCCGTAGGGGTTCCACTCCAGGTCGAGGACGCCCGGCAGCGTCTTGTGGTCACGCGACCAGCCGCCGCCGTGCCGGGCGAAGTAGTCCGCCTGCGAGGTGCCGCTGGAGTTGTCGGGCAGGGCGAAGTGGTACGCGCCGCGGATCAGGCCGGCGTCGTACGAGCCGTCGTACTGCTGGGTGAAGTAGGGGCTGGTGTAGCTGGTGCCCTCGGTCGCCTTGACGTAGGCGAAGCGCACCCCGCTCTTCTTCAGCTTCGACCAGGAAACGTTGCCGTTGTGGCTGCTGACGTCGACGCCTTCGACGGAGGCGGACCGCGGGCCCTGGCCCTCGTCCTGACCGCGTTCGTGGTCCGGGACGGTCACGCCCATCCAGTCCTGCGCGGGGTGGGTGGGGTGCTTGGCGGGGGCGTACGACGCGTCGGCCGCACCGGGCAGGGCGATCAGCAGGGCCAGGGCGGCCAGGACGGACAGCAGGGGGGCGAGCAGCCGGGGCACCGCAGGGGGTCTGCGGCGCTCCCGGCCGGAGCAGTGCACGGGCATTGGCGTGCCTCCGGTGCCTGGGGTCGGCGGTCTAGGTTGGTATGACCATGCCATTACCGAAGCTATGGGCGCAGATACACGCCGCGACAGGGCCCCGGGGTGCTGCCGTTGGTCTAATCCTGCGAAATACTGACAGAGCTGCGGCGACGGTCCGCGGACACAAGAACTTTTCATCGGCTGAAAGCTGAAAAGGCGGAGAGGGCCTGACGTGCAGCAGACCGGTACCCCGGAGCCCGGCGAAGGCGTGGACCACGAGGAATTTCTCGCCCTGGAACGCGAGCTGGCCGTGTTCCTACGCCGGGCCCGCGCCTCGTCCGGGGAGATGGCCCGGGAGGTCCACCCCGACCTGGAGCCGGCGGCCTACGGGCTGCTGATCCGCCTCGTGGAGGCCGGGCAGCAGCGAGCCACGGACCTCGCTGCTTATTTCGGGGTCGGGAAGGCCACGATGAGCCGTCAGCTGCGGGCGCTGTGCGAGCTGGGGTTCGTCGAGCGGGAGCCGGATCCGGCCGACGGCCGGGCGTCCCTGATCCGCGTCACGGAGGAGGGCGCGGCCCGCTTCCAGCGGGTGCGGGATGCGCGGCGTGCGCAGTACATGAGCAAACTGGCCGACTGGGACCGCACCGAGATCGCGGAGCTGGCGAGGCTTTTGCATCAGCTGAACGTGAGCGCGGAGGGGTAGCCGCGCGGGGGCGGTGCGGGGCGGGTGCGGGCCCGTTGTGGTTGCTCGCGCAGTTCCCCGCGCCCCTTACGGGGCGCTACGGCACCACGTACAGCGCCGTAGCGTCATCGTGCCGCTTGCCGAGCCGTCGCGTCGTACCCCGTTCAATCGCCCGCACGCGGTCGATCAGCGACTGCGGCCCCTCCTTGGCCAACAGGGCGAGGCAATCCGCCCAGTCCCCCTCCCCGAACACCTCCACCCACCGGCTCGCCCCGTCCGTCATCGCCGCCATCGCCGTCACGGCGGCCCGCGGCACCGTCCCCGTGACCGCCCGGCCGGCCACGGCCGGGTCCGCGGCGGCCGTGAAGAAGCCGCCCTCCGCGTTGCGCTGGGCGTCCGTCACGGGACCGAGCGCGGCCAGCCGGTCGATCCGGTCGTCCCGGACGGCGCGCACCGCGCGCCCGTCCGCCAGCAGCAACACCGAGTCGGACAGCACCAGATACTCCACCCGCTCCCCGTCCCACCGCACGACGACCACCGTCGCCTGCGGCGTCCGCCGGTGCGTCAGGTCGCACGTGTCCCGATGAGCCGCGGCCGTACGGTCGATGGCGGCCGACAGGCATGCAGTGAGGGCCAGCTCCCGTTCGGCGCCCGCCAGTTGGAGCAGCGCTCCGCCCAACCGCTCGACGAACCACGGCACACCGTGCCGGCACCCCGTACCGCCGTCCTCCGGCGGTGTCACCCCGTCGAGAAGAACGAACGCTCCGTCCGCCCCTCCGCTCACCGACGCGAAATCCTCGTTCCGGCGCCCCGGAACACCCGGCTGAGTGGCGAGTTCGATACGCATGCGGCCAGTGTGCAGGATGCCGGAATTTCCCTGGCTGTTGGCGCGCATCCTTCCGGCGTGCCGGGCGGTTTACCGGGTGGGCATGCGCCGGGGGGAAGTGCGGCGCGCGCCGTCAGCAGGAACCAGGGGATCAAAAGTGAAGTTCCGGGTGGACTTCACTCCTTCGAATGAGCGGGGGAGTGAAGCAGGCCTGCCTCAGACGGGTGCTGAAAGTGTCAAATCAGTACCGCAGGACCAGGGGCGGGCGGGACGGACGCGAGCAGATTGTGAGCACCGGTGCGGAAGAAGCGGCTTCGGGGCGGCCAGCGCGAGCAGCAGACCACGGCGGTGCCGGAGCGCACCGCCCGCGTCCGCAACCGGCTTGTCGCCTCCGTGACGGTCGTGTCGCTCACGGTCGCCGGCTCCGGCGCCTTCGGCATCGCCGACGCCCCGCGGGACCGCGAAGAGTCCCAACGGCTGGCCGCGTTCGCCAAGACCGACAGTGCCGCCGTCGCGCTCGCGCACTCCCTCGCCGACGAGCGCGACGCCATGACCGCCTACGCAGCCGCGGGGCGCGGCAGTGCGCCCGCCGTGCCTGATGCCCAACGGGCCCGCGTGGACCGGCAGATCGAGGAGTTCGGGCACTCCGCCCCGGCGTCCGTGCGGGAGCTCCTCGACGGGCTCCCCGAAGTGCGCCGCAAGGCCCTCGCCGGGCCCGGTGACGCCCTGACGGTCTTCACCGCCTACACCGCCGTCGTCCAGGCCCTGCACGGGGTCAGCGGCGCGCTCGTCCACCGGCTGCCCGCCCGGGCCGCCGCGGGGGACGCGGCCGCGCTGCCTCCGCTGGGCCGCGCCGTCGAGGAGGCCTCGGCCACGCGCGGGCTGCTGCTGGCCGCCCTCGCCTCCCACGGGCACTCCGAACTCGGCGCCGCGGCCCAGCAGTCCGCGCTGCGCGAGCGGTCCGCCCTCGCCGACTTCCGGCAGCTGGCCGGGGCCGGCACCCGGGACTCGTACGCCCGCGCCGTCGGCGGCCCCGGCGTCGCCGATGCCGCCGCCCTGCTCGACCACCTCGTCACCGCCCCGCCCGCCACGGCGGCGGCCGATGCGGAGGGCGCCAGGGCGCCGGAGGAGATCCATGCGGCCCTGACCACCCGGATCGAGGCCATGCGCGGGGTCGAGTCCGGCCTCGCCACGGACGCCATGGCCCGCCTTGCCCGGCTGCGCACCCACGACCTCGAAGCCCTCGAAGTCCGCAGCGCACTGGCCGCGTTGTGCTTCCTCCTCACCCTCGGCACCGGCATCGCCGCCGCCCGCTCGGTCACCCGGCCGCTGTCCGCGCTGCGGCGCGGCGCCCGGCGCGTGTGCGCCGAGCCGCTGACGCGCGACCCGGTCGCCGTCAAGGGCCGGGACGACGAGTTCGCCGAGATCGCCCGATCGGTCAACGTGCTGCACGGCACGGTCGTCCGGCAGCGGGAGCGTATGAACTTCCTCGAAGGCGAGCGCACCCGGCTCGACGGCGCCCGGCGCGACATGGCCGAGGAGCGCGACACGCTCCGCGCCCGGCACCAGGAGCTCGACGACCGGCTGTCCTGCCTCACCGGGCGGATCCACGCCACCGTCGTCAACCTCTCGCTGCGCACCCTCGGCCTGGTCGAGCGGCAGCTGTCGGTCATCGAGTCCCTGGAGGCCCACGAGGCCGATCCCGACCGACTCGCCGTGCTGTTCAAACTTGACCACCTCGCCACGCGCATGCGCCGCCACAACGAGAACCTGCTGGTCCTCGCCGGCGCCGAACACGGCGGCGGACACACCGGGTCCGTCCCCCTGCTGGACGTCCTGCGGGCGGCCGTCAGCGAGATCGAGCGCTACGAGCGCGTCCGGATCCACTCCCTCCCCGCCCGGTCCCAGCTCGTCGGGTTCGCCGCGGACGACGTCAGCCACCTGGTGGCCGAACTGCTGGAGAACGCCACCGCGTTCTCCCCACCCGACGTCCAAGTACAGGTCTCCGGCTGGCTGCTGGAGAACGGCGAGGTCATGCTCTCCGTGCAGGACGAGGGCATCGGCATGTCCCCCGAGCGCCTGGAAGAGCTCAACTCCCTCCTCGCACAGCCCGACCCGGACCCCGGCCGGATCCCCATGGGGGTGCGCAAGCAGGGCCAGGGGCCGGGGCAGGGCGACGAGACCTCCCGTCCCGTCATGGGCCTCGGCCTGTACGTCGTCGCCCGGCTCGCCGCCCGGCACGGGGTGCGCGTCAAGCTGCGCGAGCAGCGGCCCGGCGGCATCACCGCCGTCGTGGTGCTGCCCGCCCACCTGCTGCCCGCCGACGCCCCCGCGCCCGACCCCGCCGCGGCACCGCCCGTGCCCGGCGCCGGGACGGCACCGCCCCGCGTCAACTTCCCGGGCGCCGTCGCCGAGGCCAACTCCCATACGCTGCCTGGCCGCTCCCTCCGTACGGCTGAAACCGCACACGGCTCCCCGGTCCACGCCACGGCGCCCGACGACTCCGAGCAGACGATGGAGATCCGCGCCGTACGGGACGGCCACCGCCCCCCGCCGGGCCGCCACGCCCGCCCCGGGGCACCCGCCCCCCGCCGCCCCGCGGAACCCGCCCCCGCCCCGGAGCCACCGGCCCCCCGGCCCGCACCGCCGCCCCCCGAGGCCACCGGGAACGGCCTGCCCAAGCGCACGCCGAAGGCCGTGGCCCAGAAGCCCGTGCCGCTCAGCGTGCGGCACGGCGTGGACGCCGAGGCGCTGCGCCGCAAGCTCGCCGGATTCCAGCAGGGCGCCCGGGACGGACGGCGCGACGTCGAGGCGGAGTTGACGGAACGTGATATTGGTCGGCGTCGCACGGGGGCATCGGACGACGGCGGCGGCACTGTCGAGGAGGCACGCGGTTGACTGCATTTTCCCAGGGGGCGACGCCCGTCACCCCCGTCGGCACCATGGACACCACGCTCGGGGGACTGAGCAGCGAAGCCCGCAATCTGCACTGGCTGCTGACCGATCTGGTCGAGGAGGTCGCGGGCGTGCTGTCCGTCGCCGTCGTCTCCTCGGACGGGCTGCTGCTCCTCTCCTCCCACCCATCCCACCCGGTCTCCTCCCACCCGTCCCACCAGGACCGGCAGCCGGCCGCGGGGCCGGACCGGGAGGAGGGCCCGCGCGGCTCCACCGCCGACCTGGCCACCATCGTCGCCGGGCTCGGCAGCCTGACCACGGGGGCGGCGACGCTGATGGACGGCGGCCCGGTCAAGCAGACCATGGTCGCCATGGACCACGGCAGCCTGTTCGTGATGACCATCAGCGACGGCTCGCTGCTGGGCGTCCACACCGCCCCCGACTGCGACATGAGCGTCGTCGCCTACCACATGGCGCTCTTCGTGGGCCGGGCCGGACACGTGCTCACCCCCGAACTCCGGCGCGAACTGCGCCGGTCGGCGGAGGCGGTCAGGTGACTGCCGCACCGGTCATCTCCGCCGTCGGCCCGGTCGCCCGCGCGGCCGCGCCGGGCCGGGGAACGGCGCGCGTCCGCCCGTACTCGCTCACCGGCGGACGCACCCGCTTCGGCCATGTGCTGCTCGTGGAGACCTTCGTGGCGGCCTCGGCCGACCCCGACGAGGAGCCCGCACCGGCCCCCGGCGGGCTGGCCGCCCGGGTGATGCCCGAGGTCCGCGCCATCGTCGGGCTGTGCAGGAGGCTGCGCTCGGTCGCCGAGGTCTCCGCACTGCTGAAGATGCCGCTGGGCGTGGTGCGGGTGCTCCTCGGCGACCTCGCAGACCAGGGAAGGATCCGCGTCTACGGCACCGGTGACGCCACCGGACGGCCCGACCGCGCGTTGCTCGAAAGGGTGCAGAGTGGACTACGCAGGCTCTGACACGACAACGGGACCCGAAGCGGACCACCAGGGCCCGCGGAGCTGGCAGACCGACCGCTCCCGAGCCCCCGCCGTCACCAAGATCGTCATCGCGGGCGGCTTCGGCGTCGGCAAGACCACGTTCGTCGGCTCCGTCTCGGAGATCACCCCGCTGCGCACCGAGGCCGTCATGACGGAGGCGGGCGAGGCCGTGGACGACTTCGAGGCCGTCCCCGACAAGGGCACCACCACCGTCGCCATGGACTTCGGGCGCATCACGCTCGAATCCGACCTGGTGCTCTACCTGTTCGGCACCCCCGGCCAGAAACGGTTCTGGTTCATGTGGGACGACCTGGTGCGCGGGGCCATCGGGGCGGTGGTGATGGTCGACACCCGGCGCCTGGAGGACTGTTTCCCCGCCCTCGACTACTTCGAGAGCGGCGGGCTGCCCTACATCGTCGCCGTCAACCACTTCGAGGGCACGGCCCGTTACGAGCCCGAAGTGGTGCGCGAGGCACTGTCCCTGCCCGCGCAGGTGCCGGTGCTGGTGATGGACGCCCGCAAGCGGATCACCGTCGTCGACACCCTGCTCACCCTCGTCGGCAGGGCCCTGGAAATCACCCCCGGACGCCACTGAGATGCGCCGGATCCTCATAGTCGGAGCCGGCCAGGCCGGCCTCCAACTCGCCCTGGGACTCCAGGCACGGAACTACGACGTGACGCTCATGTCGCACCGCTCGCCCGACGAGATCCGCTCCGGCCGCGTCATGTCCACCCAGGTGATGTTCCATACGGCCCTGCAGCACGAGCGCGGCCTCGGCCTCCACTTCTGGGAGGACCGGGCCCCGCGCATCGAGGGCCTCGGCGTCTCCATGGCCGGCACGGTGGCCGGCCGGCCCGGGGTCCGGCGCGTGGTCGACTGGGCCGGCCGGCTGGACCGTTGGGCCCAGTCCGTCGACCAGCGGCTGAAGATGGCGGGCTGGCTGGAGACCTTCGCCGAGCGCGGCGGCCGGGTCGTCGTGCACGGCGTCGCCGTCTCCGACCTCGACTTCCTGGCCCACCGCTACGACCTGGTGCTGATCGCGGCCGGCAAGGGCGAACTCGCCTCGCTCTTCGCCCGCGACCCCGCCCGCTCCCCGTACACCGCACCGCAGCGCTGCCTCGCGCTCGCCTACGTCCACGGCCTGGGCCCGCGCCCGGAACACCCCGAGTACGACGCCGTCCGCTGCAACCTCGTGCCCGGCGTCGGCGAGCTGTGGGTGATCCCCGCACTCACCGCCTCCGGCCGCGCCGACATCCTCTTCTGGGAGGGCGTACCCGGCGGCCCGCTGGACGTCTTCCGCCGGGCCGAGGGCCCCGGCGAACACCTGGCCCGGACGCTGGAGCTGATGGAGCGGTTCACGCCGTGGGAGTACGGGCGCGCCACGGCCGTCGAACTCACGGACGCGCAGGCCACGTTGGCCGGCCGCTACACCCCCGCCGTGCGCGAGCCGGTGGGCCTGCTGCCCTCGGGGGTGCCGGTGCTCGGCGCCGGGGACGCCGTCGTGATCAACGACCCGGTCGCCGTGCAGGGCGCCAACTCGGCGGCCAAGTGCGCCGCCGTCTACCTCGCCGCGATCACCGAGCGCGGGGAGGCGCCGTTCGACGCGGCCTGGATGCGGGCGACGTTCGCCCGCTGGTGGGCGGGGGCTCGGCATGCGACGAAGTGGACGAACGCGATGTTGGCACCGTTGCCGGTGCACGTTCGCGACCTGTTCGGCGCCGCTGCCGGCTTGCAGCCGGTTGCCGATCGCTTTGCGAACGGGTTCGATGATCCGGCGGATTTTGACGAGTGGTTCTACGAACCGGCCAGAGCGAAGGAGTATCTGGCTCGGGTGCGGGCCGGTTGTGGCTTGTCGCGCCCACGCGGCGGAGCCGCATAATATTGCAGCCCCGCGCCCCTGACGGGGCGCGGCGCGAGGTTGCTTCAGCCGCTGGGCGGTTCGTACGAAGCCAGCGCCGGCGCCCCCGCATCCGGCCGCACGGCCCCCAGCAACGGATTCCCCGCCACCGGCGAGATCTTCACCCGGTCGCCCGTCCGGGGTGCCTGTATCACCATGCCGTTGCCGATGTAGAGCGCGACGTGCGTGGCGCCCTCGAAGTACAACACCAGGTCACCCGGCCGCAGTTCGCTCAGCGGCACCCTGGGCAGGGAGGCCCACTGCTCCTGGCTGGTGCGCGGTATCGCATCGCCCGCGTGGGCCCAGGCCTGGGAGGTGAGACCGGAGCAGTCGAAGGACTCGGGGCCCTCGGCGCCCCACAGGTACGGCTTGCCCAGCTGCCGGTAGGCGAAGTCGATCGCCTTGGCGCCCGCTGCGGACGGGGCACGGGAGCCGATCAGGGGAGCGGAGGCGAGGAACCGGCGCTGGGCGTCGTCCGCCTGGCCGGCCTCCAGGCGCTGGAGCTCGGCGAGCTGTGCGCCGTTGAGGGAGGAGAGCAGCCGCTCGACGTCGGAGAGCCGCTTCTGCACCGTGTCGCGCTGCTGCTTCTGTGTGGCCGCCAGGGTCTGCTGCACGTTGAGGGCGTCGCGGGCCTCGGAGGCGAGCGTGGCGGAGCGCTTCTCGCCGGCCGTCAGCCGGTCGACGGTGACGGCCCGGCGGTCGGCGGCCCTGTGCCACTGGTGGCTCTGGTCGAGGGCCTGCTGCGGGTCGCCGCTGAGGAGGAAGGTCACATACGGGGAGAGCGGGCTCGCGGTGCCGCGGTACTGCTCGCGGGCGAGCCGGCCCGCGGCGTCCCGGCTCGCGGTGAGCGCGATCCGGGTCTCGGCGAGGTCCTCGTTGAGCTTGTCGGTCTTGGCTCTCTGCTTCTTCAGTTTCTCCTCGGTGGCGTTGTAGGCCTCGGAGGCCTCCTCGGTCTTCTGGTACAGCGACCGGAGCTGGGCGAGGAGAGCGCCGACCGGCTGCGTGGGCGGCGGCGCCGGGGCTGCGGAGGCGGGCGGTGCGAGGGCGGTGGCGGTCGCGCCGGCGGCCAGCGCGATGATGCAGATGGAACGCACGAACCGTCCTGACACGGGCTCACCTCCGGTGTGGGGCAGCGTGATCGTGCCCGGAGGAGGATCGTGCCATGCGCGGTGCGATTAATCGCAATCGTGTGGGTGAGCGGGTGCGGACCGTCCGTGGTTGCTCGCGCCCACGCGGCGGAGCCGCAAATCAAAACAGCCCCGCGCCCCTTACGGGGCGCGTACCCCCTACCCCTCGTACACGTACTTCCACCCCTTGGGCAGTCCAAGCCGCCGCGTCGTCGCGGCAGGAACCCGCCGGTAGACCAGTACGGTCGGCGCCCCGCCGTCCTCGCCGGCCGGCACAGGGATCCGGTACACCTTGGGCGGCAACCCATTGAGCCCGACCAGCACCGGCAGCACCCGCCCGTCCATGGGCCCACCCTCGAAGGGCGTCTTCTCGCTTCTCACGACCCCAGTCTCTCCCCCCGCGGCACCAGGTGCCGCAGATAGGCCTCCGGGTCCGACAGGTACCGCCGCCAGTGGTCCACCAGGAGCAGGTCCTTCCACTCCACCGGCTGGATGCCGTGCTCCCCGACCTCCAGGATCCGTGCGCCGGGGGTGGCCGCCAGCACGGGGGAGTGCGTCGCGCAGATGACCTGGGCGCCCGTCCGGCCCAGCCGGTGCATGAGTGCGACCAGCTGCATGCACGACGAGAAGGACAGCGCCGCCTCCGGCTCGTCCATCACGTACAGCCCCGGCTCCTTGAACATGGCCTCGAAGACCGTGAGGAAGCCCTCCCCGTGGCTCATCTCGGAGGTGTTCTCCTCCCAGTACCCCGGCAGGCCCCAGACCGTCTCCATCAGGCCGAAGGCGGTCTCGGCGCGCAGGAAGTAGCCCTTCTTCCTCCTGCGCGGGCCGGAGGCCATGCGGCTGCCCGCCCGGGTGAGGTCCAGCCGCATGGCCGAGCCCAGCTCCGACGGCGGGCGGTCGTTGCCGTACTTGCGGCCGGCCCGGCCGCCGCGGCCGTCCAGCCCGTACGCCTCCGCCACCGCCTCGACGAGGGTCGACTTGCCCGAGCCGTTCTCCCCGACCAGGAAGGTGACGGGGGCCTCGAAGGCGATCCCGCCGCCGAGCAGTTCCCGCACACAGGGCACGGACCAGGGCCAGCCGTCGCGCGCGCCGTCCTCGACGAGCTCCGGGGGTACGTAGGCGCGGTTCACGAGCATGGGTACGAGCGTAGGTGCGGGGTCCGACAACGGGTTCAGGACAGCAGGTGCCCCGCCTCCCCGAACAGCGGCACCGCGCGCCGGGCCAGCCGCCCGGCCGCGCCCTCGGCCGGTTCCCGGGCGAAGGCGGCGCGAGCCACCTCCGCCGCCTGGGCGTCGCTCGCCGCGGTCGCCGTCAGCAGGGCCACGAAGTGGTCCACGAGCCAGTCGCGGAGTTCGTCCCGGGGCGGCTGCTTCTCCTCGTCCAGCCAGATCAGCGACGCCGCCTCGACGGCCGTGATCCACGTCCGCACCATCATGCGCAGCCGTGGCCCGGGCTCCGGCACGGACAGGTGCTTGAGGATCTGGGCGGCGGCCGCCTTGCGGACCCCGTCCACGATGGCGCCGGTGCGGGAGGTCCCGGTGACGCTGCCGCCCTGCAGCAGGGCGCTGAAGCCCGCGTCGTGCTCGTCGACGAACCCGAGGTAGCGGTCGAGCGCGGCCCCGAGGCGGCGTGTGAGGGGGCCCGACTGGGTCTCGGCGAAGCACAGTTCGAGGTCGCCGGCGGCGCTGCGCAGAGCCGCCTCGTACAACTGCTGCTTGCCGCCCGGGAAGTAGCGGTACACCAGCGGCCGGGAGACCTCGGCGGCGGCCGCGACGTCGTCCAGCGAGACCTCTTCCGGGGCGCGGTGGGCGAAGAGCCCGAGCGCGGCGGCGATCAGCTGTGCCCGGCGCTCGGCGACGCCCAGCCTGCGGTAGGTGGTGCGGACGGCCCCGGTCATGCCCCGCAGGGTACCCGTCAGGCCAGCAGGCCCGAGCTCTTCCACAGTCTCCGGCCGGTGCCGCGCAGCACGCCGATCTCGTCGAGGAAGTCGGTCAGCCGTTTCGCGCCCGCCTGCATCACCTCGCGCCGGTGGCCGCTGGCCCGTACCTGGGCGACGGCCTCGCGGCGGTCGAGGCCCACGTTGGTGTAGACGGCGGGGTTGACGAAGGCGAACGCGAAGATGCGTGCGGCCTCGCCCGAGCTGACGCGGGTCAACGCGGCCTCCCAGCGCGGCGCGGTGACCATCTGGCGTCGCAACTCCTCGCGGGCGTACCGCACATGGCGGGCCTCCTCGATGACGTGGATGCGGGTGACGCCGCGCACCAGGGTCTGTACCCGTTCGTCGGGGAAGGTCAGCCGCTGCATGTAATCGAGGATCTCCTCGCCCAGCAGGGTCATGGCGAACGCACCCGGTGTGGTGGTGATCGTCTTGGCCACGCGGCCGAGTGCGTGGTGCAGCCCGGAGACCGGGTAGGCGGGGGCGCCGCTCTTCTGGATCATGCGGGCGAACATCTTGGAGTGCCGGCACTCGTCGGCGATCTCGGTGAGCGCGTAGCGCACGTGGGCGCTGGTGAGCGGCTTGTCGTAGATGTGCCGGACCAGCAGCTGCATCAGGATGATCTCGAACCAGATGCCCAGCGAGGCCAGCGCCGCGGCCTCGTGCCGGGCGAGCTCCATGCGCTGCTCCTCCGGCATCCGCCGCCACAGCGGGGTGCCGTAGAGCGAGAGCAGCTCCGGGGGCCAGTACCACTTGCCGTCCTCGGGCGGTGCGTCCCAGTCGAGTTCGGCGTCGGGGTCGAAGGAGTGCCGTGCGGAGGACTCCAGCAGGCGCTGTGCGACCCGTTCGCGGTCCCTGAGCGGGCCGAGGGCGTCGTGGCCGGGGGCGTCGTGGCCGGTCGTGGTGGTCATGGCCGATGCCTCCTCATCTGCGGGGCGTCCGGGGTGCGTTGAGGGGTTACCGACGGTCGCAGTCTTATGAGACTGTTCGTCAACAAGGGAAGTCAACCCCTGCGACGCCACAGGAGGCCGCGACGATGACGACACCCGCCCGCCCCGACGGCACCGCCTGGGAGGTCCCGGCGACCGGGGCCGCCCGCTTCAGCTGGGACTACGACGACGGACGCGAACGCCTCCTGGCCCTCTACCAGAAGGGCAAGGACAAGCAGTGGGACGCCGTCACGCGCATCGACTGGGACCAGGAGGTCGACCCGGACGACCCGCTGGGCATCCCCGACGCCAACCTGCCGGTGTACGGCAGCCGGTACTGGGACCGCATGAGCGCGGCCGACCGCCGCCGCCTCCGCCGCCACTACGCCGCCTGGCAGTTCAGCCAGTTCCTGCACGGCGAGCAGGGGGCGCTGGTGTGCGCCGCCCGCATCGTGGAGTCCGTGCCCGACCTGGACGCGAAGTTCTACTCCGCCACCCAGGCCATGGACGAGGCCCGGCACGTGGAGATCTACAGCCGGTTCCTGCGCGAGAAGATCGGGATGCGCTACCCCGTCAACCCCAGCCTGCAGGCCCTGCTGGACGACACCCTGCGCGACTCCCGCTGGGACATGCCCTACCTGGGCATGCAGGTCCTCATCGAGGGCCTGGCCCTCGCCGCCTTCGGCCTGCTGCGGGACGTGACGGACAGACCGCTCCCCAAGCAGATCCTCGCCTACGTGATGCAGGACGAGGCCCGGCACGTCGCCTTCGGCCGCATGGCGCTGCGCGACCACTACCGGCAGCTGACGGACGCGGAGCGGCGCGAGCGCGAGGAGTTCGTGATCGAGGGCTGCCTGCTGATGCGCGACCGGCTGCGCGGCGACGAGGTGCTGACGGATTTCGGGATACCCGCGGCCGACGCGGTGGAGCTGAGCGAGCGGTCGGAGTACCTGCAGGTGTTCCGCAGGCTGCTGTTCAGCCGCATCGTGCCCTGTGTGAAGGACATCGGCCTGTGGGGCGAACGACTGCAGCAGGCCTACGTCGACATGGGCGTCTTCGGGATGGGCGATGCGAACCTCGACCTCCTCATGGCCCAGGACGAGGAGATCGCCGAACAGCTCGACGCACAACGGTTCGCCCGGGAGGAGGCGGCCCGCACGGCGGAGGTCGCCGAGACGATCGCGAACGGATAACAAAGTCGGGGTAATTGGGGACGATTCATGGGTGGGGTGCCGGTTCTGCCGTCATCCTGTGAGGGAGGGCGTGCGGGGGAACGTCCTGCGGTAAGCCGCCGTCTACGAGCAGGAGAAGGCAGACGGGCGCTCCAGGGGGAGGCTGCTCATGGCTCGAACGACCGGCAGGAATCGGTACATCGCCATAGTGGCGGTGTCCGTCGTGGCGCTCAGCGGAGTGATAACGGGATCCTTGGCCAAGGCCACCGAGTACGCACGAGCCGCTCCCGCCTCCGGCCCGGAGGAGGCGTCCCCGGTCCCCCGGGACCCCACGGCCCCGCGGGAACTGACTCCCGAGCCCGCCGCGACGCCCACCGGCTCCGCCTCCGCCACGCCCGGCGACGGCCCGGTGGCCTCGTCGATCACGCACGACACCGAGGCCGGCGGCAGGTCCGTGAGCATCACGGTCGACGACGGGCCCGACCCCGTCTGGACCCCCAAGGTGCTGGCCCTGCTGAAGAAGTACGACGTCAAGGCCGTCTTCTGCATGATCGGCCCGGAGGCGAGGGCCCGCCCGGACCTGGTCCGCAAGGTGCTCGCCGACGGTCACCGCCTCTGCGACCACTCCGTCGACCACAACACGGCCATGGACCAGCGCTCCGAGTCCTACCAGGAGCAACAGGTCCTCGACGCCCAGCAGATGATCGAGAAGGCGGCGGGCGACGGCGTACCGATCCACTACTACCGGGCCCCCGGCGGCGCCTTCACCCCCTACAGCCGCGGCCTGGCGGCCCGGCACGGCATGCGCCCGCTCGGCTGGAGCGTCGACACCCGCGACTGGGAACGCCCCGGCGTCGACCACATCGTCAAGGCGATCGAGCAGGGCCTGACCGACGGCCCGATCGTCCTCGTCCACGACGGCGGCGGCGACCGCGGGCAGACGATCGCCGCACTGGAACAGGCGATTCCGTGGCTGAAGGAGCACGGGTACGTGTTCAGTTTCCCGAAGGTCTGACGGGAGAGACGGCAAAGGCCCGTTCCGAGTGATCGGAACGGGCCTTCGGCCTCATGTGCGCTCGGCAGGATTCGAACCTGCAACCTCTTGATCCGTAGTCAAGTGCTCTATCCGTTAAGCTACGAGCGCTTATGTACCGCAGAAGACCGTGAGGCCTGATGCGGATTCTTTTCGCACCTCATGCGAGGTGCCCCCGGCAGGATTCGAACCTGCGCACACGGCTCCGGAGGCCGTTGCTCTATCCCCTGAGCTACGGGGGCTTGTCTTGCCTGTCGTCCGCTCGCTCGCGGCGACAGGTAGAACATTAGCAGCTCCGGAGGGGTGCCCCGCAACGAGTGATCGTCTGCGGCCGGCGGGCTCGCTCGCAGGGGGGTCGGAAGTGGGGAAAACCCGGACGCAGCGTGGGGGGCGCGCCTACTCTCGGGGTGTGCCTGGCTTGTCCGGCCGGGTCCTTGTTGTGGACGACAACAGGGTCATCCGGCAGTTGATCAGGGTCAACCTGGAGCTGGAGGGCTTCGAGGTGGTGACCGCGGCCGACGGTGCCGAGTGCCTGGAGATCGTGCACCGGGTGCGGCCCGACGTGGTGACCCTGGACGTCGTGATGCCCCGGCTCGACGGGCTGCTCACCGCCGCCCGGCTGCGGGCCGACCCGCGCACCCGGGACATACCCGTGGCCATCATCAGCGCCTGCACCCGGTGGGAGCAGGAGAGCGGGCGGTCCGCGGGGGTGGATGCGTTTCTGGCCAAACCCTTCGAGCCCGCGGAAATGGTCCGCCTCGTCCGCGGCCTGGCACGGCACCGCGCAGCGGCGACGGAGGCGGTGGCCCCGCCGGACGCGGGCACGACGAAGTGCGGTGCGTGACCGCGCCCCGTGCGCGACCGGCCACAGACAACCCGCAGTTGCAGAACCGCCCACCCGGCGGAGCGCATAGGCTGACCTTGTGACCCCCGCCGATGTCTCCCGCACCGTGCTGCACACCGTGCGCTGCGCCGTCGAGGCCGACGAGCTGCGCGCCGCCGTGCCGTCGCGGGTCACCGTGCGCGTTCCGCCCCGCCCGGACTGCGGCGACTACGCCACCAACATCGCGCTGCGGCTCGCGAAGGACAGCGGCCGCCCCGCCCGCGAAGTGGCCGAGATCCTGCGCCGCCGGCTCGCCGCGGAGCCCGGCATCGCCCGGGTGGACATCGCCGAACCGGGCTTCCTCAACATCACGCTGGCGAGCGCCCCCCAGGCGCGCATCGTCCGCAGCCTGCTCCGGGCCGAAGGCCCCGGCGAGCCACTGGACCTCCCCCCGCCCCCGCCGGACCTCCTCGCCCGCCTCGGCCCCGACGCCGCCCGCTGGAGCCTGCTCTCCCCGCCCGGCCTCGACCGCGACCTGCTCCTCGTCCAGCGCGAGAGCAACCCCCTCTTCCGCGTCCGGTACGCCCACGCCCGTACCGCCGCCCTGCTGCGCAACGCCCGTGACCTCGGCTTCGGGCCGCAGCTCACGGACGACGCCGCGGAGCTCGCCGACGGCGCGGGGCCGCTGTTCGCCGCCCTCGCCGACCACCCCCGCATCGCCGCCGCCCGCGACGCAGCCCGGCTCGCCCGGCACCTGGAGCGGCTCGCCGACGCCTTCCTGCGGTGGCAGGCCGACTGTCCGGTGCTGCCGCGCGGAGAGGAGAAACCCTCGGCCGTCCACCGAGCCCGCCTGGCCGTCGCCGAGGCCACGGGCAAGGTGCTGGCCGACGGCCTCCACCAGCTCGGCGTCACCGCACCCGCACACCTCTGAGGGGATCAGAGTCATGAGCCGTTCCGCCCACCCCGCCGGCCCCCGCTACGCCGACGTCCTTCCGGAGGGCCACTACACGGCGCCCCCGGCCGACCTCAACGTGCTCGACGCGCACGTGTGGTCCCGCACGGTCACCCGCGACGCGGACGGCGTCATCACCGTCGCCGGCCTCAAGGCCACTGCTCTCGCCGAGGAGTTCGGCACCCCGGCCTACTTCCTCGACGAGGAGGACTTCCGCACCCGCTGCCGCGCCTGGCGCGACGCCTTCGGCACGGAGGCCGACGTCTTCTACGCCGGCAAGGCCTTCCTCTCCCGCGCCGTCGTGCGCTGGATCCACGAGGAGGACCTCAACCTCGACGTCTGCTCCAGCGGCGAGCTGCTCACCGCCCTCGACGCGGGAATGCCCGCCGAGCGCATCGCCCTGCACGGCAACAACAAGTCGACCGAGGAGATCACCCGCGCCGTGGAGGCCGGCGTCGGGCGGATCGTGCTCGACTCCTTCCAGGAGATCGCGCGCGTCGCGCACATCGCCGAGCGGCTCGGCAAGCGGCAGCGCGTCCTGATCCGGGTGACGGTCGGCGTCGAGGCGCACACGCACGAGTTCATCGCCACCGCCCACGAGGACCAGAAGTTCGGACTCGCCCTGAACGGCGGGCAGGCCGCCGAGGGCGTGCGCCGGGCGCTCAAGCTCGACGGGCTGGAACTGCTCGGCATCCACTCGCACATCGGCTCGCAGATCTTCGACACCTCCGGCTTCGAGGTCGCCGCCCACCGCGTCGTCGGACTGCTGAAGCAGGTCCGCGACGAACACGGCGTCGAGCTGCCCGAGATCGACCTCGGCGGCGGCCTCGGCATCGCCTACACCGCCGAGGACGACCCGCGCGAGCCGCAGGAGATCGCCACCGCGCTGCGCGAGATCGTCACCCGCGAGTGCCGGACCGCCGGGCTCACCGTGCCGCGGCTGTCCGTCGAGCCGGGCCGCGCGATCGTCGGCCCGACGGCCTTCACGCTGTACGAGGTGGGCACGGTCAAGGAGTTGCCGGGCCTGCGCACCTACGTCAGCGTGGACGGCGGCATGTCCGACAACATCCGCACCGCGCTCTACGACGCCGAGTACAGCGTGGCGCTGGCGTCCCGCGCCTCCACCGCCGAGCCGATGCTCGCGCGCGTGGTCGGCAAGCACTGCGAGTCCGGCGACATCGTCGTGCGCGACGCCTTCCTGCCCGCCGACACGGCCCCCGGCGACCTGCTCGCCGTCCCGGCCACCGGCGCGTACTGCCGCTCGATGGCGAGCAACTACAACCACGCGCTGCGCCCGCCGGTCGTCGCGGTGAAGGACGGTACGGCGCGGGTGATCGTCCGGCGCGAGACGGAAGAAGACCTTCTGCGGCTCGATGTCGGCTGAGGTCGAAAGAGATCTCGAATAGTGGACGGGGTCCGAAAAGCCCCGTCCAGTGAGTGAGACTGGTGCTACCGAAGATGAGCGAGAAACGAGGTCGGATGATGCGTACGCGTCCGCTGAAAGTGGCGCTGCTGGGCTGTGGAGTGGTCGGCTCCGAGGTGGCGCGCATCATGACGACGCACGCGGACGACCTCGCCGCCCGCGTCGGTGCACCGGTCGAGCTGGCCGGCATCGCCGTGCGCCGCCCGGACCGGGTCCGGGCGGGGATCCCCGCGGAGCTCGTCACCACCGACGCCACCGCGCTGGTCAAACGCGGCGACATCGACGTGGTCGTCGAGGTCATCGGCGGCATCGAGCCCGCCCGCACGCTGATCACCACGGCCTTCGAGCACGGCGCGAGCGTCGTCTCCGCCAACAAGGCGCTGCTCGCCCAGGGCGGCGCGGAACTGCACGCGGCCGCCGAGACGCACGGCACCGACCTCTACTACGAGGCCGCCGTGGCCGGCGCCATCCCGCTGATCCGCCCGCTGCGCGAGTCCCTCGCGGGCGACAAGGTCAACCGCGTGCTGGGCATCGTGAACGGCACGACCAACTTCATCCTCGACAAGATGGACACGAGCGGCGCCGGTTATTCCGAGGCGCTCGACGAGGCCACGGCCCTCGGTTACGCCGAGGCGGACCCGACCGCCGACGTCGAGGGCTTCGACGCGGCCGCCAAGGCCGCGATCCTGGCCGGCATCGCCTTCCACACCCGCGTCCGCCTCGACGACGTGCACCGCGAGGGCATGACGGAGGTCACGTCCGCGGACTTCGCCTCCGCGAAGCGCATGGGCTGCACCATCAAGCTGCTGGCCATCTGCGAGCGTGCAAAGGACGGGAAGTCGGTCACCGCCCGCGTGCACCCGGCCATGATTCCGCTCAGCCACCCGCTCGCCTCCGTCCGCGAGGCGTACAACGCGGTGTTCGTCGAGGCCGAGGCGGCCGGCCAGCTGATGTTCTACGGGCCCGGCGCGGGCGGTTCGCCGACCGCCTCCGCGGTCCTCGGCGACCTCGTCGCCGTCTGCCGCAACAAGGTCGCCGAGACCACCGGCCCCGGCGAGTCCGCCTACACCCGGCTGCCCGTGAGCCCCATGGGCGAGGTCGTCACGCGTTACCACATCAGCCTCGACGTGGCCGACAAGCCCGGTGTCCTGGCCCAGGTCGCCACCGTCTTCGCCGAGCACGGCGTGTCGATCGACACGGTCCGCCAGCAGGGCAAGGACGGCGAGGCGTCCCTCGTCGTGGTCACCCACCGCGCCGCCGACGCCGCCCTGCAGGCGACCGTCGAGGCGCTGCGCAAGCTGGACACGGTCCGCGATGTCGCGAGCATCATGCGGGTTGAAGGGGAGTAACGAGAACAATGTCCGGTAACAGCAACTCCCGCGGTTCCGCGGGCACTCACCAGTGGCGCGGCATCATCGAGGAGTACCGCGACCGCCTTCCGGTCACGGACAGCACCCCGGTGGTGACCCTTCGCGAGGGCGGTACGCCGCTCGTCCCGGCGCAGGTCCTCTCCGAGCGCACCGGCTGCGAGGTTCACCTCAAGGTCGAGGGCGCCAACCCCACCGGCTCCTTCAAGGACCGCGGGATGACGATGGCCATCTCGCGCGCCAAGGAGGAGGGCGCGCAGGCCGTCATCTGCGCCTCCACCGGCAACACCTCGGCCTCCGCGGCCGCTTACGCGGTGCGCGCCGGCATGGTGTGCGCCGTGCTGGTCCCGCAGGGCAAGATCGCGCTCGGCAAGATGGGCCAGGCGCTGGTGCACGGCGCCCGCATCCTCCAGGTCGACGGCAACTTCGACGACTGCCTGACGCTGGCCCGTTCGCTCTCCGACAACTACCCGGTGGCGCTGGTCAACTCGGTCAACCCGGTGCGCATCGAGGGCCAGAAGACCGCGGCCTTCGAAATCGTCGACGCCCTCGGCGACGCCCCCGATATCCACGTCCTCCCGGTGGGCAACGCGGGCAACATCACCGCCTATTGGAAGGGCTACCGCGAGTACGCCGCCGACGCGGTGTCCACGCACAACCCCCGGATGTGGGGATTCCAGGCCTCCGGTTCGGCGCCGATCGTGCGCGGCGAGCCGGTGAAGGACCCGCACACCATCGCCACCGCGATCCGCATCGGCAACCCCGCCTCCTGGCAGTTCGCCGAGCAGGCGCGCGACGAGTCCGGCGGTCTCATCGACGAGGTGACCGACCGCCAGATCCTCGCCGCCTACCGCCTGTTGGCCTCCCAGGAGGGCGTCTTCGTCGAGCCCGCCTCGGCGGCGAGCGTGGCCGGCCTCCTCAAGGCGGCCGAACAGGGCCTCGTCGACCCGGGCCAGCGCATCGTCTGCACGGTCACGGGCAACGGCCTGAAGGACCCGGACTGGGCGGTGGCGGGCGCCCCGCAGCCGATCACCGTTCCGGTGGACGCCAACGCTGCTGCGCAGCAGCTCGGGTTGGCGTAAGGGGTATTCCCGGGGGCTCCGCCCCCGGGTCCCCGGGTCCGACGGCTGCGGGCCGTCGGTGGCCGGTCGCGCAGTTCCCCGCGCCCCTTACGGGGCGCACCACCCCGCCTGAACCGGGGTAACCCCCCATAATCCAGGCACGCCGCAGGCGAAACGCATCGTGCGCCTCCCGTGCGCCCTATGTCGCCACAGAACCTTCCTTCGATAGGCTGTGCTCACTCCGCCCCGTCGCAGACCGCTGCCGCCCCCACGCGGCATCGCCGTCACGGCCCTTGCGGTAGTCGCACGTCCTGCCAAGGCCACACCAAGGAGAGTCATCGAGCGATGGCCGGTCCCGCCTTCCGCGCCGCCGCCGTCCGAGTGCGCACCCCCGCCACCAGCGCAAACCTCGGTCCCGGCTTCGACGCCCTCGGCCTGTCCCTGGGCCTCTACGACGACGTCGTGGTCCGGGTGGCGGAATCAGGGCTGCACATCGACATCGCCGGAGAGGGCGCCGAGACCCTCCCGCGCGACGAGAGTCATCTGCTCGTACGGTCCCTGCGCACCACTTTCGACCTGCTGGGCGGCCAGCCCCGCGGCCTGGAGGTCGTCTGCGCCAACCGGATTCCGCACGGCCGGGGCCTGGGCTCCTCCTCGGCGGCGATCTGCGCGGGCATCGTGGCCGCCCGCGCGGTGACCATAGGCGGCGACGCCCGGCTCGACGATGCGGCGATGCTGGAGCTGGCCACCGAGATCGAGGGTCACCCGGACAATGTCGCGGCCTGTCTGCTCGGCGGATTCACCCTGGCCTGGATGGAGTCGGGAGTGGCCCGTGCCGTGCGGATGGACCCTGCGGATTCCATCGTTCCGGTGGTCTTCGTGCCGGCGAACCCGGTGCTGACCGAAACTGCTCGGGGGCTGCTGCCGCGCACCGTCCCCCATGTGGACGCCGCGGCCAACGCGGGCCGTGCCGCACTGCTTGTCGAGGCCCTGACCAGGCGTCCCGAGCTGCTGCTGCCGGCCACCGAGGACCGGCTGCACCAGGAATACCGCACTCCGGCCATGCCGGAGAGCATCGCCCTGGTCAACCGACTGCGTGCGGACGGGGTCGCCGCAGTCATTTCCGGTGCGGGCCCGACGGTGCTCGCGCTGGTCGAGAACGGTGCGGCCGACAAGGTCGCACGGCTGGCGGGCGAGGGATGGGCGGCCAATCGGCTGTCCCTCGACGCCGGGGGGACGAGCGTGCTGCCGCTCGCTTGACCTGTGCGTTCCGGGGAGGGGCCCCGGGGCCACGAAAAACGCGGTTGCCGGTCTTGGAGAGGGGGAATGTTTGTGGGATCCGGTAGTGTTAACCTCAAGTCTGCACCCGAAGTCACATCGGCTCGGTGCTCTGTGTCCCGATCAGGGACCGCTTTTCTTCCGGGAGCCTCCCAAACTGCCTGAGCAGCCTGCCTGAGCAGATTCGAGCACGCTCCGGAATCGGCGTGGGCGACATGAGTGAAGTTGGTCGTCTTGTCTTCACTGATTTCTTCACGCCGGAACCAATGAACTGATTCTTCCGCCGTACCGGCGGACCACCGCCCCGGCACGGTCCGCACATCAGGACCGCAGCCGGACAGCACAACCGGTCGCCGAGCCAAGACAGGCCGACGCCCGCTCCAGGGAAGGACCCCTTCGTGAGCGACACCACCGATCTGATGGGCGTGAATGCCTCCGCGCCCGCCACGGACGCTCCCGCCGCGTCTGCCACCGGTGCCACCACCGCCCCCAGGCGGCGCCGCTCGGGCACGGGCCTCGACGCCATGGTCCTGGCCGAGCTCCAGCAGCTCGCCTCCAGCCTCGGCATCAAGGGCACCGCGCGGATGCGCAAAGGCCAGCTGATCGAGGTCATCAAGGAGAAGCAGGCCGGCGGCAGTGCCGCGGCGCCCGCCAAGACCGAGGCCGACGCAGCCGCCGAGAAGCCGAAGCGCCGTACGACCTCCCGTGCCCGCACCGGTGACGCGGAGAAGCCCGCCGAGAAGGCCGCTGCCCAGCAGCAGATCGAGATTCCCGGCCAGCCCGGCGGGGACGAGGCCCCGGCCGGCGAGCGCCGCCGTCGGCGCGCCACCGCGCCCGCCGGCAGCCCGGAGCAGGCCGAGCAGGCCGCCGGCGGCGAGGACCGCGCCGAGGCCAAGGAGGTCAAGGCCGAGGCGGCGCTGGACAGCGCCGAGGGCAAGGCCGCCAAGGGCGGCGAGCGCCAGGAGCGCGGCGAGCGCGCCGAGCGCAGCCAGAAGGGCGAGCGCCGGGAGCGCGGTCAGCGCGACCGCGACCGCCGCGGCAACCGCGACGGCGAGGCCGGCCAGCAGGGCGGCCAGGGCCGTCAGCAGCGGGACAACCGTCCGCAGCAGCAGGAGGAAGACGACTTCGACGGTGGCCGTCGTGGCCGTCGCGGCCGCTACCGCGACCGTCGTGGCCGTCGCGGCCGTGACGACTTCGGCAACGAGCCGCAGGTCGCCGAGGACGACGTCCTGATCCCCGTCGCGGGCATCCTGGACATCCTCGACAACTACGCCTTCATCCGTACGTCCGGCTACCTGCCGGGCCCGAACGACGTCTACGTCTCCCTCGCCCAGGTCCGCAAGAACGGCCTGCGCAAGGGCGACCACGTCACCGGTGCGGTCCGTCAGCCCAAGGACGGCGAGCGGCGCGAGAAGTTCAACGCCCTCGTCCGCCTCGACTCGGTGAACGGCATGGCGCCCGAAACCGGCCGCGGCCGCCCCGAGTTCGGCAAGCTCACCCCGCTCTACCCGCAGGACCGCATGCGGCTGGAGACGGACCCGGGCGTGCTGACGACCCGCATCATCGACCTGGTCGCGCCCATCGGCAAGGGCCAGCGCGGTCTGATCGTGGCCCCGCCGAAGACCGGCAAGACCATGATCATGCAGGCGATCGCCAACGCGATCACCACCAACAACCCCGAGTGCCACCTGATGGTCGTCCTGGTCGACGAGCGTCCGGAAGAGGTCACCGACATGCAGCGGTCGGTCAAGGGCGAGGTCATCTCCTCGACCTTCGACCGCCCGGCCGAGGACCACACCACCGTCGCCGAGCTGGCCATCGAGCGCGCCAAGCGCCTCGTGGAGCTGGGTCACGACGTGGTCGTCCTGCTGGACTCGATCACCCGTCTGGGCCGTGCCTACAACCTGGCCGCCCCGGCCTCGGGCCGCATCCTGTCCGGTGGTGTCGACTCGACCGCGCTCTACCCGCCGAAGAAGTTCTTCGGTGCCGCGCGCAACATCGAGGACGGCGGCTCGCTGACCATCCTGGCCACCGCGCTGGTCGAGACCGGCTCGCGGATGGACGAGGTGATCTTCGAGGAGTTCAAGGGCACCGGCAACATGGAGCTCAAGCTCGACCGGAAGCTCTCGGACAAGCGCATCTTCCCCGCGGTGGACGTGGACGCCTCCAGCACCCGCAAGGAGGAGATCCTGCTGGGCGGCGAGGAGCTGGCGATCGTCTGGAAGCTCCGCCGGGTGCTGCACGCGCTCGACTCGCAGCAGGCCATCGAGCTGCTTCTCGACAAGATGAAGCAGACGAAGTCCAACGCCGAGTTCCTGATGCAGATCGCCAAGACCACGCCCGCCCCGGGCAACGGCAACGACTGATCTGCCGCGCAGCACTGCAGCGCATTCCGGGCCCCCGCCACAGCCGTGGCGGGGGCCCGGCCCTTTTGTGATCTCTCTGTGACCTTTTGAGACATCCGCCACAGGCGCACCAGCGGTAAACAGCCGGCAGCAATCCCGCCAATCTGGCCGAAACCGCAGGTGGCAGGGGGTGGTGGCAGTGCCCCGGGCGGGGGAGTGGCCTCCGGTTTTCTTAAAAGGTCCTCAGAACCCGTTGTGCAACCCTGGCGCATGCTTCCCCGTCTGAATGGGGCAGCCGAACCAGCACGAAGGACTGAGGAGCGCATGGCCGACGAGAGCAGGAGCACGAGGGCGGCATCGGGCCGCCGCCGTGCCGGCGGGAAGCGCGGCCGGCGACGCAAGCCCCCGGAGCGCAGGAAGGGCTGGCGAATAGCCGGCTGGACCGCCGCCGCCGTGCTGCTGGTGGGCGGTTCCGGACTCGGCTTCGCCTACTTCAAGCTCAACGGCAACATCAACGGCGTCGACATCAACGCCGCGCTCGGCAAGAACCGCCCGGCCAACATCGACAACGGCTCGCAGGACATCCTGGTCCTCGGCTCCGACTCCCGGGCCGGCGCCAACAGCGAGTACGGCCGGGACGAGGGCAGCGCCCGCTCCGACACCGCGATGATCGTCCACATCTATGCGGGCCACAAGAAGGCCAGCGTGGTCAGCATCCCGCGGGACCTGATGGTCCCCCGGCCCGCGTGCAAGTCGCCCGGCGGCAAGACCGTCCCCGCCACTCAGCGGGCGCAGTTCAACGAGGCCTACTCGGTGGGCGGCGCGCCCTGCGCCGTCGCGACCGTCGAGGCCATGACGAACATCCGCATGGACCACTACATGGAGGTCGACTTCGCCGGCTTCCAGAAGCTGATCGACCAGCTCGGCGGCGTCGAGGTCACCACCACCCAGGACATCGACGACAAGTACAGCCACCTCAATCTGAAGGCGGGCACCCACAAGCTCAACGGTGAGCAGTCGCTGGGCCTCGTCCGTACCCGGCACGGCGTCGGCGACGGCAGCGACCTGGGCCGGATCAAGGTGCAGCAGGCCTTCATCAAGGCGCTGATCAAGCAGGTGAAGTCCATCGGCCTGTTCACCAGCCCCACCAAGCTGTACGGAATCGCCGACACCGCCACCAAGGCGCTGACCACCGACTCCGAGCTGGCCTCCGTGGACAAGCTGCTGGGCTTCGCCGAGGGCCTCAAGGGCATCGGCGCCGAGGACATGCACATGGTGACGCTGCCCGTGGGCACCGACCCGGTCGACAGCAACCGGGTGGCCCCCATGAAGGCCGCCTCCCAGCAGGTCTGGGACGCGCTCCGGGAGGACAAGGAGATCCCCGAGTCCGCCCTCAAGGACGGCGCGGGCACCAGGACGGAAGCCGACAACGCGGTGAAGTAGCAGCCGGGGGCCCCGGGAATACCGGGGCCCCACCCCCCGTTTTGGGGGATGCGGCCAGTACTGGCAAACTGGTACGTCGGCCCCGGTTCACGTAAGGCAATCCCGCCTCTACGACCCGGTGCCCTCCCTGAACCTAGGAGAACCCCTTGAAGCGCGACATCCACCCGGAGTACGTGGACACCGAGGTCAGCTGCACCTGCGGTGCCTCCTTCACCACCCGTAGCACGATCGAGGCCGGCACCATCCGTGCCGAGGTCTGCTCCGAGTGCCACCCGTTCTACACGGGCAAGCAGAAGATCCTCGACACCGGTGGCCGTGTGGCGCGGTTCGAGGCCCGCTACGGAGCCAAGAAGTAGCGACCCGCAGGCGCCGGTCCTCGGTCGCCCAGTTCAGGCTGGGCGACCGGACCGGCGCTTTCGCGTCCTGCAGGCCCGTCACCTTCGCTTAGGGAATCTTGATGTTCGAGGCAGTCGAGGAACTGATCGGTGAGCACGCCGACCTCGAGAAGCGGCTCGCCGATCCCGCCGTGCACGCGGACCAGGCGAACGCCCGCAAGCTCAACAAGCGCTACGCCGAGCTGACCCCGATCGTCGGCACGTACCGCGCCTGGAAGCAGACCGCGGACGACATCGACACCGCGCGCGAGTTCGCCGCCGACGATCCCGACTTCGCCGCCGAGGTCAAGGTCCTGGAGGCGCAGCGCGAGGTGCTGACCGAGAAGCTGCGCCTGCTGCTCATCCCGCGCGACCCCAGCGACGACAAGGACGTCATCCTGGAGATCAAGGCGGGCGCGGGCGGCGACGAGTCCGCCCTGTTCGCCGGCGACCTGCTGCGCATGTACCTGCGCTACGCCGAGCGCGTCGGGTGGAAGACCGAGATCATCGACTCCACCGAGTCCGAGCTCGGAGGCTACAAGGACGTCCAGGTCGCGGTGAAGACCAAGGGCAACGTCACCCCGGAGCCCGGCCAGGGCGTCTGGGCCCGGCTGAAGTACGAGGGCGGGGTGCACCGCGTCCAGCGCGTGCCCGCGACCGAGTCCCAGGGCCGTATCCACACCTCCGCGGCCGGTGTGCTCGTCACGCCCGAGGCCGAGGAGATCGACGTCGAGGTCAACCCCAACGACCTGCGGATCGACGTCTACCGCTCGTCCGGCCCCGGCGGCCAGTCCGTCAACACCACCGACTCGGCCGTGCGCATCACGCACCTGCCGACCGGTGTCGTCGCCTCCTGCCAGAACGAGAAGAGCCAGCTCCAGAACAAGGAGCAGGCCCTGCGCATCCTGCGTTCCCGGCTGCTGGCCGCCGCGCAGGAGAAGGCCGAGGCCGAGGCCGCGGACGCGCGCCGCAGCCAGGTCCGCACCGTCGACCGCTCCGAGAAGATCCGGACGTACAACTTCCCGGAAAACCGGATCTCCGACCACCGCGTGGGGTTCAAGGCGTACAACTTGGACCAGGTGCTCGACGGCGAACTGGACGCGGTCATCCAGGCCTGCGTCGACGCCGACTCGGCCGCGAAGCTCGCGGCCACCAGCTGACCACCCACCGGGCCTTGTCGAAGGCCCGGCCCGGAAGCCCCCGGGACGACCGTGACGATGCGAGAGGGAACACCGTGAACCTGCTGCTCGCCGAGGTGGCGCAGGCCACCCAGCGGCTGGCCGACGCCGGCGTGCCCTCCCCGCGCTTCGACGCGGAGGAGCTGGCCGCCTTCGTGCACGGCGTCAAGCGGGGTGAGCTGCACAACGTCGCCGACGCGGACTTCGACGCCCGCTACTGGGAGGCCGTGGCCCGCCGCGAGGCCCGCGAGCCGCTGCAGCACATCACCGGCCGCGCGTTCTTCCGCTACCTCGAACTCCAGGTGGGCCCCGGCGTGTTCGTGCCCCGCCCGGAGACCGAGTCCGTGGTCGGCTGGGCCATAGACGCCGTCCGGGCGATGGACGTGGTCGAGCCCCTCATCGTCGACCTGTGCACCGGCTCCGGGGCCATCGCCCTCGCCCTCGCGCAGGAGGTGCCCCGCTCCCGGGTGCACGCCGTCGAGCTGGACGAGACCGCGCACGGCTGGGCCGCGAAGAACGTCGAGGGCTCCAGGGTCACCCTGCACCACGGGAACGCCCTGACCGCCCTCCCCGAGCTCGACGGCCAGGTCGACCTCGTCATCAGCAACCCGCCGTACATCCCGCTCACCGAGTGGGAGTACGTCGCCCCCGAGGCCCGCGACCACGACCCGGAGCTCGCCCTGTTCTCCGGCGAGGACGGCCTCGACACCATCCGTGGCCTGGAGCGCACGGCCCACCGCCTGCTGCGCCCCGGCGGCGTCGTCGTCATCGAGCACGCCGACACCCAGGGCGGCCAGGTGCCGTGGATCTTCTCCGAGGAGTCGGGCTGGGCGGACGCGGCCGACCACCCCGACCTCAACAACCGCCCGCGGTTCGCGACGGCCCGTAAGGCCATGCCGTGACCGGGGTGCAGGGAACCGACCGCTTCGCGAAGGAGATGTGATGGCACGGCGATACGACTGCAGCGACGCGACCGACCGCAAGACCGGTCTGCGCGAAGCGGCCGCCGCGGTCCGCCGCGGCGAGCTGGTCGTGCTGCCCACCGACACCGTCTACGGCATCGGTGCGGACGCCTTCAGCCGCGAGGCCGTCGGCGGCCTGCTCCAGGCCAAGGGCCGTGGCCGCGGCATGCCCTCGCCCGTCCTCGTGGGCTCCCCCAACACCCTGCACGGGCTGGTCACCGACTTCTCCGAGCAGGCCTGGGAGCTCGTCGACGCCTTCTGGCCCGGCGCGCTGACCCTGGTGGCCAAGCACCAGCCCTCGCTCACCTGGGACCTGGGCGAGACCCGCGGCACCGTCGCCGTGCGGATGCCGCTGCACCCGGTGGCCATCGAGCTGCTCACCGAGTTCGGCCCCATGGCCGTCTCCAGCGCCAACCTCACCGGCCACCCGGCGCCGCAGTCCTGCGACGCCGCCCAGGAGATGCTCGGCGACTCCGTCTCCGTCTACCTCGACGGCGGCCACACCCCGGCCGACGTGCCGTCCTCCATCGTGGACGTCACCGGTCCGGTGCCCGTGCTGCTGCGCGCCGGTGCGGTCAGCGCCGAGCAGCTCCGCGAGGTGGTACCCGACCTCGAGGTGGCGAATTGATCGCCCCACAGGGGCGTGGCATAGCGGGACCGGTCACTTTCGCCGACACCTTCCGCATCCTCCACGTCAGCACCGGCAACGTCTGCCGCTCGCCGATCACCGAGCGGCTGACCCGGCATGCCCTCGCGCACCGGCTCGGCGACCCCTCCACGGGCGGCCTGGTGGTCGAGAGCGCCGGCACCTGGGGACACGAGGGAGCGCCCATGGAGGCGCACGCCGCCACCGTCCTGGCCGACTTCGGCGCGGACGCGCACGGCTTCACCGGCCGTGAGCTCCTCGACGAGCACGTCATCCGCGCCGACCTGGTGCTCACCGCCACCCGCGACCACCGCGCCCAGGTCATCTCCATGGGCCACTCCGCGGGCCTGCGCACCTTCACGCTGAAGGAGTTCACCCGGCTGGTGCGGGCCATAGACCCCGCGACCCTGCCGGACCCCGCGCAGGCGGGCGGCGTCGTCGACCGCGCCCGCGCCCTGGTGCAGGCCGCCGCCGCCCTGCGCGGCTGGCTGCTCGCGCCCAGCGCGGAGGCCGACGAGGTGCACGACCCCTACGGCGCCCCGATCACCTTCTTCCGCTCCATCGGCGACGAGATCGACCAGGCCCTGGACCCGGTCGTCACGGCTCTTACGGGAGTGCCCCGACCCCGATAAGGGACGCGGGAACTGCGCCCGCAGGCGGGCATGCAAGGCAATACGGACATACAGTGGTGGCAGACCCGCCGCCCACCGCTAGGAGCCGGCGATGTCCGTCACCCCCGCACCGGCCCGGAGCAGCGCCCCGGTATCCCGGCTCCCCGCCTGGGGCACCGGCTTCGAGGCGCTGGTGCGCCAGGACCCCGAACTGGCCGGACTCCTCCTCGGCGAGGCCGACCGGCAGGCGACCGGGCTGCAGCTGATCGCCGCCGAGAACTTCACCTCACCCGCGGTCCTGGCCGTCCTCGGCTCGCCGCTGGCCAACAAGTACGCCGAGGGCTATCCCGGCGCCCGCCACCACGGCGGCTGCGAACTGGTCGACCTCGCCGAGCTCATCGCCGTCGAACGCGCCAGGGGCCTCTTCGGCGCCGAGCACGCCAACGTCCAGCCGCACACCGGCTCCTCCGCCGTGCTGGCCGCCTACGCCGCGCTGCTGCGCCCGGGCGACACGGTGCTGGCCATGTCCCTCCAGCAGGGCGGACACCTCACCCACGGCTCCCCGGCCAACTTCTCGGGCCGCTGGTTCGACTTCGTCGGCTACGGGGTCCGCCGGGACACCGGGCTCATCGACTACGACCAGGTGCGCGACCTGGCCCGCGACCGCCGGCCCGCCGCGATCGTGTGCGGCTCGATGTCCTACCCGCGGCACCCCGACTACGCCGCCTTCCGGGAGATCGCAGACGAGGTGGGCGCCGCCCTCATCGCCGACGCGGCACACCCCATCGGACTGGTCGCCGGGGGAGCGGCACCGAACCCGGTCCCGTATGCCGACATCGTCTGCGCCACCACGCACAAGGTGCTGCGCGGGCCCCGCGGCGGGCTGATCCTTTGCGGCGCCCGGCTGGCGGAGCGGGCGGACCGGGCGGTCTTCCCGTTCACCCAGGGCGGCGCCCAGATGCACGCCGTCGCCGCGAAGGCGGTCGCCTTCGGGGAGGCCGCGACCCCGGCCTTCACCGCCTACGCCCACCAAGTCGTGGCCAACGCCCGCGCCCTTGCCGCCGCCCTGGCCTCCGAAGGCCTCGTCATCGCCACGGGAGGCACCGACACGCACCTGGTGACCGCCGACGTCTCCCCGCTCGCCCTGGAGGCCGTGACGGCCCGCCGGCGCCTCGCCGCCGCCGGCATCGTGCTGGACACCTGCGGCCTGCCGCACGGCCGGGCCCGCGGCCTGCGGCTGGGCACCGCCGCCCTCACCAGCCAGGGCATGCGGGAGCCCGAGATGATCCGGGTCGCCGCCCTGCTGGGCGCCGCACTGCGCGGGGAGGGGAAGGAGTCCGAGGTCAGGGCGGCCGTCGCCGAGCTGGCCGGAAACTTCCCCCCGTATCCGCCGCACATGTGATCATTTGGCGCCCCCGGCAACCACCCGCAGGGCCCCCGCGTCTTCCCCGGCATTCACGGATCGGGGGCGGACGCGAATATGGTGTGGGGCTGTGATGTCCGGCGAGATTCCTGGGGCAGCCCGTGCGTGAATACCTGCTGACGTTGTGCGTCACCGCGGCAGTCACCTATCTGCTGACGGGTCCGGTGCGGAAGTTCGCGATCGCGGCCGGCGCAATGCCGGAGATCCGCGCCCGTGACGTGCACCGGGAACCGACGCCACGGCTCGGCGGTATCGCCATGTTCGGCGGGCTCTGCGCGGGCCTGCTGGTCGCCGCGCACCTGGCCAATCTCAAGCCCGTCTTCGAGCTGTCCAACGAGCCGCGCGCGCTGCTCTCGGGAGCCGGGCTGATCTGGCTGCTCGGCGTGCTCGACGACAAGTGGGGCGTGGACGCCCTGGTCAAGCTGGGCGGCCAGATGATCGCCGCCGGCGTGATGGTCCTGCAGGGTCTGACCATCCTGTGGATCCCCGTCCCCGGCGTCGGCAATGTCTCGCTGACGCCCATGCAGGGCACGCTGCTCACGGTGGCGCTGGTCGTCATCACCATCAACGCCGTGAACTTCGTCGACGGTCTCGACGGCCTGGCGTCCGGCATGGTCTGCATCGCCGCCGCCGCGTTCTTCGTCTACGCCTACCGGCTCTGGTACGGACACAATCTGGAGGCGGCCGCTCCGGCCGCGCTGTTCGCGGCCGTGCTCATGGGCATGTGCCTGGGCTTCCTCCCGCACAACATGCATCCCGCCCGGATCTTCATGGGCGACTCCGGCTCCATGCTGATCGGCCTGGTGCTGGCGGCCGGCGCCATCTCCCTGACCGGGCAGCTCGACCCGGACGCCCTCAAGCTCTTCGAGGGCTCCGAACGGGCCGCTGTGCAGGCCACGGTGCCGGTCTACATCCCGCTGCTGCTGCCGCTGACGGTCATCGCGGTGCCGGTCGCGGACCTGCTGCTGGCCATCGTCCGGCGCACCTGGAAGGGCCAGTCGCCGTTCGCCGCCGACCGCGGGCATCTGCACCACCGGCTGCTGGAGATCGGCCACTCGCACAGCCGCGCGGTGCTCATCATGTACTTCTGGTCGGCGCTCATCGCCTTCGGCACGGTGGCCTACTCGGTGCAGTCGGCCAGTGTCTGGATCCTGCTGGTGATCACCGCGTTGAGCGCGGTCGGCCTGGGCCTGCTGCTGATGCCGAGGTTCACCCCGCGGGCTCCCCGTTGGGCGGAGCGGTTCGTTCCGCCGCGCTACCGCCGGCGGGTGGTGCCCATCGCGGAGGGCGCCGTTCCGGAGGAGCAGCGCGAGCCCGTACCGGCCGGCCTGCACGGCGCAACAGCCGTCGGGGACCGCTCACGTTTCACGCGCACCAGCACGCACCACGGGTAAAGTCCGCCTCTAGCAGACGAATTGGCGGTCCGTCAGCCCGTCGACCAGGGGGTTGACCCGTGAGTGTGACGCGGGGCACACGAACCAGGTAAAGACCTCATCAAATAGTTTGTGATACCGTTCACTAAACCCGGTGGTAGAGCCGAAGGTCCCGTCGAAAATACTGTGCGGCGGACCTTCGTCGCAGAGTCGCCTCTGATTCCCGGGGATACGCTCGCCCACGACGAATCGTTGCTTCCGACCTTCGCCGGAGAACCCTTCATGCAGTCCAACGACGCCCGAACCCTTCTTCAGTGCGCCGTCCCGACCGCCGTGAGCGGGATCGTCGCCGTTGCCGTGGCCCTGGTGTTCGCCGGTGGCAAGGGCGGCATCGGTGCCGCCGTCGGCACGCTCCTCGCAGGAGGTGTCATGGCCATGGGCCTGATCGTCCTGCAGCGGACCGCGAAGCACCTTCCGCACCTCTTCCAGTCGATGGGCCTCGTGCTCTTCATGGCGCAGTTCCTGCTCGTCGCCGTCTTCCTCGGCGTCTTCAAGCACACCACGCTGTTCGACACCAAGGCCTTCGCCTTCGCCCTGCTCGCCGCGGTCCTCGTGTGGATCGGGGCGCAGACGCGTGCCTACATGAAGGCCAAGGTCCTGTACGTGGATCCGGAGTCCGGCGATGCGCAGAAGGCTGCGCCCGCCGGTTCTCCGTCATGAGAGGTAGGGCCGCGATAAAGGCTCCTGTGCTCACCTGCTATCGTCCGGTGCCATCTGAGGTGCAGCGGACGAAGGCAGCCGGACCCCCGAGTCCCAGGGGAGAGGATCGGCCGCCCGTGCAGCTGACGCCTGCGATGTCTTCCGGCCACCGGCCGACCTGCCGCACCCCTATCCGTAAGACCAGTCCAGTGCCGTTCCGTGGCTGCACGCCGCGCCGACACAACGAGGTTGCCGTACCTATGCGCCACGCTGAAGGAGCTCGCGGTGAGTGCTGACCAGATGCTCGCCTTCGAGACCGATTGCCACATCTTCGATGGGTGCGGCTTCCCGGCCCCAGGGCTCCACTCGTTCGTCTTCGAGCCGCTCTTCTCGATCGGCGGATACGACTTCAACAAGCCGATGTTGCTCGCCCTGCTGGGCTCGATCGCCATCGTCGGTTTCTTCTGGGTGGCCTTCGGCAAGGCGAAGGTGGTGCCGGGCAAGCTGCAGATGGTCGGTGAGGCCGGTTACGACTTCGTCCGCCGCGGCATCGTCTACGAGGCGCTCGGGAAGAAGGAGGGCGACAAGTACGTCCCCTTCATGGTCTCCCTGTTCTTCTTCGTGTGGATCATGAACCTGTGGTCGGTCATTCCGGTCGCCCAGTTCCCGGTCACGTCGATCATCGCCTTCCCGGCGGGCCTCGCCCTGATCGTCTACGTCCTGTGGATGTACCTGACCTTCAAGAAGCACGGCTTCGTCGGCGGCCTGAAGAACATCACCGGCTACGACAAGTCGCTCGGCGGCATCCTGCCGATGGTCGTCGTCCTCGAGTTCTTCTCGAACGTCCTGGTCCGGCCGTTCACCCACGCGGTCCGGCTCTTCGCCAACATGTTCGCCGGCCACCTGCTGATCCTGATGTTCACCATCGCCAGCTGGTACCTGCTGAACGGCATCGGCATCGCCTACGCCGGTGTCTCGTTCGTGATGACCATCCTGATGACCGCCTTCGAGCTCTTCATCCAGGCCGTCCAGGCGTACGTGTTCGTGCTGCTGGCCTGCAACTACGTGCAGGGCGCGCTCTCCGAGCACCACTGAGCCCCCAGCCCCACCCAGACCCACTGACCGTCCGGTGGCCAACCCCCACCGGTCCGTGAAAGAGAAGGAAGAACCGGCATGTCCGCTCTCCAGACCCTTGCCGCCGACGGTGTCACCGGCTCCCTCGGCTCCATCGGCTACGGCCTCGCCGCGATCGGCCCCGGCGTCGGCGTCGGCATCATCTTCGGTAACGGCACCCAGGCGCTGGCCCGCCAGCCCGAGGCGGCCGGCCTGATCCGCGCCAACCAGATCATGGGCTTCGCCTTCTGTGAGGCGCTCGCCCTGATCGGCATCGTCATGCCGTTCGTGTTCGGTAAGTAATCACTGCTTGCTGACACCCCTTTTCGACGAAAGGCACTGATGTGAACGCCCTGACGATGGCGGCCGAGGAGATGGAGAACCCTCTCCTCCCGCCGATCCCAGAGCTTGTCATCGGCCTTGTCGCCTTCCTCATCGTCTTCCTGTTCCTCGGCAAGAAGCTCCTCCCGAACATCAACAAGGTTCTGGACGAGCGCCGGGCGGCCATCGAGGGCGGCATGGAGAAGGCCGAGGCCGCCCAGGCCGAGGCTCAGCAGGTACTCGAGGACTACCGGGCCCAGCTCGCCGACGCCCGCCACGAGTCCGCGCGTCTGCGCCAGGAGGCGCAGGAGCAGGGCGTCGCGCTGATCGCCGAGATGCGGCTTGAGGGCCAGCGGCAGCGTGAGGAGATCATCGCTGCCGGTCACGCCCAGATCGAGGCCGACCGCAAGGCCGCTTCGGCCTCCCTCCGTCAGGACGTCGGCCAGCTGGCCATCGACCTGGCGGGCCGGATCGTGGGCGAGTCCCTCCAGGACTCCGCCCGTCAGGGCCGGACCATCGACCGCTTCCTCGACGCCCTTGAGGAGCAGCCGGTGGACGTGGCGAAGGCCGAGGCGAAGCGATGAGCCTTGCGAGCCGTGAGGCCCTGGCCTCTGCACGGGAGAGCCTCGACGCGCTGGCGGACAACACGTCCGTGGACGCGGCGAAGCTGGCGGACGAGCTTGCCTCCGTCACCGCACTGCTGGACCGCGAGGTGTCGCTGCGCCGGGTCCTGACCGACCCGGCGCAGCCCGGCGAGGCCAAGGCCGAGCTGGCGAAGCGTCTGCTGGGCGGTCAGGTCGGCGGCGAGTGCGCCGACCTGCTGGCCGGCATGGTGCGCCTGCGCTGGTCGCGCTCTCGCGACCTGGTGGACGCGACCGAGGAGCTGGCGAGCAGCGCCGACCTGGTCGCCGCCGAGCGGCAGGGCGTCCTGGACGACGTCGAGGACGAGCTGTTCCGCTTCGGACGGATCGTCACCTCGGACTCCGCACTGCGCTCCGCGCTGACCGACAAGGTCGCCGACCGGGCCGCGAAGGCGGGCCTGGTGCACCAGCTGCTGGGCGGCCGGGCCAACCCGGTCACCGAGCGGCTCGTCGTCCGCCTGGTGACGGCGCCGCGTGGCCGTAGCCTGGAGGCAGGGCTCAACGCCCTCTCCAAGCTCGCCGCGGAGCGCCGGGACCGTACGGTCGCGGTGGTCACCTCGGCAGTGCCGCTGGACGACCGGCAGAAGCAGCGCCTCGGCGATGCGCTGGCCAAGCTGTACGGGCGACGCGTCCACCTCAACATGGACGTCGACCCCGAGATCATCGGCGGCATCCAGGTGCGCATCGGCGACGAGGTCATCAACGGCACCATCGCGGACCGCCTCGCCGAGGCGGAACGGCGGATGGCCGGCTGACCGGCGACCAACTCAAGAGCATGACTGACGGCCCGGGTTGGGCCGACGGTGTCCTCCGGGGGAACTCCCCCGGGGAAGAAATACTTCGGGCCCAACAAGGAGAGCAGGGAACCCAGATGGCGGAGCTCACGATCCGGCCGGAGGAGATCCGGGACGCGCTGGAGAACTTTGTCCAGGCGTACAAGCCGGACGCGGCCTCGCGCGAGGAGGTCGGTACGGTCAGCGTTGCCGGCGACGGCATCGCGAAGGTCGAGGGCCTTCCCTCGGCCATGGCGAACGAGCTGCTGCGGTTCGAGGACGGAACCCTCGGTCTCGCCCTCAACCTCGAGGAGCGCGAGATCGGTGCGGTCGTCCTCGGCGAGTTCAGCGGCATCGAGGAGGGCCAGCCGGTGCAGCGCACCGGTGAGGTGCTCTCCGTCGCGGTGGGCGAGGGCTACCTCGGCCGCGTCGTCGACCCGCTGGGCAACCCGATCGACGGCCTCGGCGAGATCACCGGCATCGAGGGCCGCCGCGCCCTCGAACTGCAGGCCCCCACGGTCATGCAGCGCAAGTCGGTCCACGAGCCGATGGAGACGGGCTACAAGGCCGTCGACGCCATGACCCCGGTCGGCCGTGGCCAGCGTCAGCTGATCATCGGTGACCGGCAGACCGGCAAGACCGCGCTGGCCGTCGACACGATCATCAACCAGCGCGACAACTGGCGCACCGGCGACCCGAAGAAGCAGGTTCGCTGCATCTACGTCGCCATCGGCCAGAAGGGCTCCACCATCGCGTCCGTGCGCGGTGCGCTGGAGGAGGCCGGCGCCCTGGAGTACACGACGATCGTCGCGGCTCCGGCGTCCGACCCGGCGGGCTTCAAGTACCTCGCCCCGTACACCGGTTCCGCCATCGGCCAGCACTGGATGTACCAGGGCAAGCACGTCCTGATCGTCTTCGACGACCTGTCGAAGCAGGCCGACGCCTACCGTGCCGTCTCGCTGCTGCTGCGCCGCCCGCCGGGCCGTGAGGCCTACCCGGGTGACGTCTTCTACCTGCACTCCCGTCTGCTGGAGCGCTGCGCCAAGCTCTCCGACGAGATGGGTGCCGGCTCGATGACCGGTCTGCCGATCGTCGAGACCAAGGCGAACGACGTCTCGGCGTTCATCCCGACCAACGTCATCTCCATCACCGACGGCCAGTGCTTCCTGGAGTCGGACCTGTTCAACGCCGGTCAGCGCCCCGCGCTGAACGTCGGTATCTCGGTCTCCCGTGTCGGTGGCTCCGCCCAGCACAAGGCCATGAAGCAGGTCTCCGGCCGCCTCCGTGTGGACCTCGCCCAGTTCCGCGAGCTGGAGGCGTTCGCCGCCTTCGGTTCCGACCTGGACGCGGCCTCCAAGGCCTCCCTGGAGCGCGGCAAGCGCATGGTCGAGCTGCTGAAGCAGACGCAGTACGCTCCGTACTCCACCGAGGACCAGGTCGTCTCCATCTGGGCCGGCACCACCGGCAAGATGGACGACGTCCCGGTCGAGGACATCCGCCGCTTCGAGCGCGAGCTGCTGGACTACCTGCACCGCGAGCACAAGGGCCTGATGACCAGCATTCGTGAGGGCGGCAAGATGTCCGACGACACGCTGCAGGCCGTGGGCGACGCGATCGCGTCCTTCAAGCAGCAGTTCGAGACGGCGGACGGCAAGCTGCTGGGCGAGGGCTGAGCATGGGTGCCCAGATCCGGGTCTACAAGAGGCGGATCAAGTCCGTCACTGCGACCAAGAAGATCACCAAGGCGATGGAGATGATCGCCGCCTCGCGCATCGTCAAGGCGCAGCGCCAGGTGGCCGCATCCACTCCGTACGCCAGTGAGCTCACCCGGGCAGTCACCGCGGTTGCCACCGGCTCCAACGCCAAGCACGCCCTGACCACCGAGGCGGAGAACCCGGTCCGGGCCGCGGTGCTGCTCATCACGAGCGACCGTGGTCTGGCCGGCGGCTACTCCTCCAACGCCATCAAGGCGGCGGAGCAGCTCACCGAGCGGCTCCGCGCCGAGGGCAAGGACGTCGTCACGTACATCGTCGGCCGCAAGGGCGTCGCGTACTACGGCTTCCGTGAGCGCCCGGTGGTCGAGTCCTGGACCGGCTTCACCGACAGCCCGGCCTACGCCGATGCCAAGCGCATCGCGGGTCCGCTGATCGAGGCCGTCCAGCGGGACACGGCCGAGGGCGGCGTGGACGAGCTGCACATCGTCTTCACCGAGTTCGTCTCGATGATGACGCAGACGCCGGTGGACAACCGTCTGCTGCCGCTGAGCCTCACGGCGACGCCGGAGGAGACCGAAGCTGCTCAGGGGCGGATCCTTCCGCTCTACGAGTTCGAGCCGTCGGTGGAGGGCGTGCTCGACGCGCTGCTGCCGCGGTACGTCGAGTCCCGGATCTACAACGCGCTGCTGCAGGCCGCTGCTTCCGAGCACGCCGCCCGCCGCCGCGCGATGAAGTCCGCGACCGACAACGCCGAAGAGCTCATCAAGTCGCTCAAGCGGCTTGCCAATGCGGCCCGACAGGCCGACATCACCCAGGAAATCAGCGAGATCGTCGGTGGCGCGAGCGCCCTGGCCGACGCGACCGCGGGGAGTGACAAGTAATGACGACCACTGTTGAGACGGCCGCCGCCACGGGCCGCGTCGCCCGGGTGATCGGCCCGGTCGTCGACGTGGAGTTCCCCGTCGACGCGATGCCGGAGATCTACAACGCCCTGCACGTCGAGGTCGACGACCCGGCCGTCGAGGGCGGGCGGAAGACCCTGACGCTCGAGGTCGCCCAGCACCTCGGTGAGGGCCTCGTGCGCTCCATCTCCATGCAGCCCACCGACGGTCTGGTCCGCCAGGCCCCGGTGTCCGACACGGGTGCGGCCATCTCCGTCCCGGTCGGCGACGTGACCAAGGGCAAGGTGTTCAACACCCTGGGCCAGGTCCTCAACGAGGACGAGTCCACGGTGGCCGACGCCGAGCGCTGGTCGATCCACCGCAAGGCCCCGGCCTTCGACCAGCTCGAGTCCAAGACCGAGATGTTCGAGACCGGCCTGAAGGTCGTCGACCTGCTGACCCCGTACGTCAAGGGCGGCAAGATCGGTCTGTTCGGTGGTGCCGGTGTCGGCAAGACCGTTCTGATCCAGGAAATGATCATGCGTGTGGCGAAGCTGCACGAGGGCGTTTCCGTCTTCGCCGGTGTCGGTGAGCGCACCCGTGAGGGCAACGACCTCATGGTCGAGATGGAGGAGGCCGGCGTTCTCGACAAGACCGCGCTGGTCTTCGGTCAGATGGACGAGCCCCCGGGCACCCGTCTGCGCGTGGCCCTGGCCGGTCTGACCATGGCGGAGTACTTCCGCGATGTGCAGAAGCAGGACGTGCTGTTCTTCATCGACAACATCTTCCGCTTCACCCAGGCCGGTTCCGAGGTGTCGACCCTGCTCGGCCGTATGCCCTCCGCGGTGGGCTACCAGCCGAACCTGGCCGACGAGATGGGCATCCTGCAGGAGCGCATCACCTCGACCCGTGGTCACTCGATCACCTCGATGCAGGCGATCTACGTCCCCGCGGACGACCTGACCGACCCGGCCCCGGCGACCACCTTCGCCCACCTGGACGCCACCACCGTTCTGTCGCGTCCGATCTCGGAGAAGGGCATCTACCCGGCGGTCGACCCGCTGGACTCGACGTCCCGCATCCTGGACCCGCGCTACGTCGCGCAGGACCACTACGACACCGCCATGCGGGTCCGCGGAATCCTGCAGAAGTACAAGGACCTCCAGGACATCATCGCGATCCTCGGTATCGACGAGCTGGGCGAAGAGGACAAGCTGGTCGTCCACCGCGCCCGTCGTGTCGAGCGCTTCCTGTCGCAGAACACCCACGCGGCGAAGCAGTTCACCGGTGTCGACGGTTCGGACGTTCCGCTGGACGAGTCCATCGCCGCGTTCAACTCGATCTGCGACGGTGAGTTCGACCACTTCCCGGAGCAGGCCTTCTTCATGTGCGGTGGCCTTGAGGACCTGAAGAAGAACGCCAAGGAGCTGGGCGTCTCCTGAGCCCCGTGCTCTGACGTCCGGGGGTGGGGCAGTCCCGCCCCCGGACGTCACGTCCCCTATTCTTTGACCCAACACCTGCCGTACCCGGCAGGTGGAGACCCGAGGAGCCACGTTGGCTGCTGAGCTGCACGTCGAGCTGGTCGCGGCGGACCGAAGCGTCTGGTCCGGCGAGGCCACTCTGGTCATCGCGCGTACCACATCGGGTGACATCGGCGTCATGCCCGGCCACCAGCCGCTGCTCGGTGTGCTGGAGTCCGGCCCGGTGACCATCAAGACCGCCGAGGGCACCGTGGTCGCCGCGGTGCACGGCGGGTTCATCTCGTTCGCCGACGACAAGCTCTCGCTGCTCGCCGAGATCGCGGAGCTGGCCGACGAGATCGACGTCCAGCGCGCCGAGCGTGCGCTGGAGCGGGCCCAGTCGGAGGCGGACGCCGCCGCCGAGCGGCGCGCGGACGTCCGGCTGCGTGCGGTCGCGGGGCACTAGGACCGCGACCGACCGAAGAACGACCCTCAGCCGCGGGCCGCACTGGATCTTCCAGGGCGGTCCGCGGCTGAGGCAATACAGGTGCGGTTGCTCTAGATGATGCGAGGAGGTCGGTGGAGATGGTCCTCGCTCTGCTCGTGAGCGGCATCGTCGTACTGCTGGTGGTGCTGGGGCTCTTCGTCTTCGGGCTGCGCAGGCGGCTCATCCAGCGGTCCGGCGGGACCTTCGACTGCAGTCTGCGGTGGAACATCCCCGAGGACGACCCCGAACCCCTCGGCAAGGGCTGGGTCTACGGCGTCGCCCGCTACAGCGGTGACCGGATCGAGTGGTTCCGGGTCTTCTCGTACGCGCCGCGCCCTCGGCGGATCCTGGAGCGCGCCTCGATCGAGGTCCTGGAGCGCCGGACGCCGCAGGGCGAGGAGGAACTGGCCCTGCTGTCCGACGCCGTGGTCCTGGTCTGCCTGCACCGGGGCACGCGCCTGGAACTCGCGATGAGCGAGGACGCCCTGACGGGCTTCCTGGCGTGGCTGGAGGCGGCCCCTCCGGGGCAGCGGGTCAACGTGGCGTAGTGCCGCGCCCCGAAGGGGCGCGGGGAACTGCGCGACCAGCCACGAACAACCCGCAGTTCAGGACAGACCGTCAGTGACGGCAGTCATCAGCGTGCCACTGTCACCGGACATCTCCCAGATCATCACGCCCATCAAATTCTTCTGGCGAAGCCAGGCCGTCTTCTTGCCGATCGACCAGGCGTCGTCGAATGTCCACCACTGCCCGCCGTCCCCGGTGTAGCCATACGTGGCCACCACCTGATCGTCGTGGTAGAAGGTCATGTTGGGAACCGAGGCGACCAGGTTGTCGTAGCCCCGCGTACCCGCCTCCTCGGGGAACTGCCCGGTCGCAGCCCCATTCGCCGTTTGCCAGACACCCCGCGCCCCGCCGTCGGCGACCTGCTGCCAGCCGCGCCCGTAGAAGGCCAGGCCCAGGGCCAGTTTGCGGGGGTCGACGCCCGCGTCGAGATAGGTCTGGACGGTTTTGTCCACGCTGAACTTCGTGGAGTACGGGTCCTTGGGGTCGGCGTACAGGTTGCCCTGGTGGCCGGTGCGGTTGGGTTCCCAGCTGTTGTCGCTGCCCGAGCCGTGGAAGTCGTAGCCCTGGACGTTGGCGTAGTCCATGGATTCGAAGACGTTCGGCTTGCCGCCGATCTGCCAGCCTGCCGCGATCTTGGCCGGGTCGGCCGGGGTGAAGGCGGTGAGCAGGTAGTGCTTGCCGGTCGTGGCGCCCAGTGCGTCGAGCTGCTTGCGGAACTCGGCCATCAGCAGCGTGAGGTTCGCCTTGTCGTCCGCGGAGACGTGGTTGCCGGGGTGGCCGTCGGAGCCCGGCCATTCCCAGTCGATGTCGAAGCCGTCGAAGATGCCGGCCGCCGTGCCGGGGCCGCCGCGGCCGTTGCTGACCGGCAGGTTGCCCTTGATGTACATGTCGATACAGGACTGGACGAACTTCTGCCGGGAGGCGTCGGTCTTCGCGACGTCCGAGAAGTACTTGCTGTAGGTCCAGCCGCCCACCGAGATCAGGGTCTTGAGGTCGGGGTACTTGGCCCTGAGCTTCTTGAGCTGGTTGAAGTTGCCCGCGAGTGGCTGGTCCCAGGTGTCGCCCATGCCGTCGACGGACTCGCCGGCCGCGAAGCCCTTCTCGTAGTCGGCCCACGAGTCGCCCGCGCCGTCGCCCTGGCTGGGGTCCTCGGGGTTGGACGTGGTGGCCTTGGTGACGCCGTTGAGGCAGGTGAGGTTGACCGGATCGATGTTGGAGAAGGCGTAGTTGAGGTGGGTGAGCTTGGCGGCGGCGCCCGTGGCGTCCAAGGACTTCACGGTGTAGGCGCGGCCGTAGATGCCCCACTGCACGAAGTAGCCCACCTTGGCGTAGCCGTTGCCGGGCTGCGGGGTGCCGCCCCCGCCGGTGGTCTTCACGGTCAGTGCCGGGCCGGCGGGTCCGGTCCGGTCGGCGGTGTCGCGGCCGACGACGGTGTACGTGTAGCTGGTGCCGGGGGTCAACCCGGTGTCGGTCCAGGCGAGTTTGGCGACGGTCGTGACCTTGCTGCCGCCGCGGTAGACGTCGTAGTTCTTCATGCCCGTGTCGGACGCGGACGCCGTCCACTTCAGGGAGACGGTCGTGTCGGTGACGGCAGTGGCCTGCGGGGTGCCGGGGGCGCCCGGCGGATTGCCCTGGGAACTGCCGTCGCAGGAGCCGCCGTTGAGCTTGCACCCGGTGGGAGCGTTGTCGCCCGCGGCGACGAAGCCGAAGGTGACGGAGGCGCCGGGGGCGATGCTGCCGTTGTAGTCGCGGTTCTTGGCGGTGTAGTGGGTGCCGCTGTTGCTGATCAGGGCGTCCCAGTACGAGCCGACGGTGGTGGAGGAGGGGAAGTCCCACTCGACGGTCCAGCCGTCGACGGTCGTCGAGCCCGTGTTCTTGATCGTCCATTCGCCCTGGTAACCGGTGCCCCAGTCGGAGGTCTTGGCGAAGGCCGCCGTCGCCGAGGCCGCGGCATGGGCCGGGGCCGCGAGCCCGATCAGTGCGGCGAGGGGGAGGAGGAAGGCGGCGAACGCCGCGGTGAGGGTGAAGCGTCTGCTGTATCTGCCGTGTCCCGTTGTTCCTGTGTTCAAGGGTGCTCCTCGAGTGGAGTCCGTACAGGGTGGGGGGTGCGCAGTTTTGTGGGGAGCGTAAGAAGGTCCGTACCAACGGTCAAGAGGTCTGGACCAGACCCAACTCCTGGGCCAGTACGGCAGCTTGCACCCTGCTGCGCAGCTCCAGCTTTCCCAGCAGGCGGCTCACGTGCGTCTTCACCGTCGCCTCGGCCATCTGCAGCCGGACCGCGATCTCCGCGTTCGCCAGGCCCTCGCCGAGGCAGACCAGCACCTCGCGCTCGCGGCGCGTGAGCACGTCCAGGAGGGCCAGGTCGGCGGACGGGCGTGCCGTCGCCCGCGGCGCCGGGCGGGCGAACTCGGCGATCAGGCGGCGGGTGACGGCCGGGGAGATCAGCCCCTCGCCCCGGGCCACGGTCCGCACGGCGGCGACGAGATCGGCGGCCTCGCTGTCCTTCAGCAGGAACCCCGCCGCGCCCGCGCGCAGCGCCCCGAACACGTACTCGTCGAGGTCGAAGGTGGTCAGGACGAGCACGTCGGACAACTGCTCCGCGGTGATCTGCCGGGTCGCCGAGACCCCGTCCAGGCGGGGCATCTGCACGTCCATGACGACCACATCGGGCCGCAGCGCCCGCGTCAGCCGCACCGCCTCCTCGCCGTCCGCCGCCTCCCCGACGACCTCGACGCCGGGCGCGGAGCGCAGGATGAGGACCAGGCCGGACCGGACGGCGGCCTGGTCCTCGGCGACCAGGACCCGGATGTTCATCGCGTCTCCTCGCTCTCCACGGGCAGTTCGGCCCGTACCTCCCAGAACGCCGTTCCGCCGCCCTGCGGTCCCGTCTCCAGCCGGCCGCCCAGGAGGGCGACGCGCTCCTGCATGCCGACGATGCCCGCTCCCGAGCCCGGGGCGCGCGGCGCCGGCCGCTCGCCCAGCGGGCTGGTGACGCGGACGGTCAGCGGACCGTCCGCCGTGCGCGTCAGGCGCACCGCCACCTCGCCCGGCGCCGCGTGCTTGACCGCGTTGGTCAGCGACTCCTGCACGATGCGGTACGCGGCCAGTTCGACGGGCGCGGGCAGCGGGCCGGAGTCGCGCTCGTCGTGCAGGACGAAGCGGAACCTGCCCTCGTCGGGCACGGTGCTGCGCGCCTGCACCAGCAGCGCATCGAGACCGTCCAGCGTGGGCGTGGCCGCCGGTCCCTCCTCCCCGGTGCGCAGGAGGGTGATGAGACGGCGCATCTCGGCGAGCCCCTGGACGCTGTTCTCGCGGATCACCGCGAGCGCCTCCCGGGACGTCTCCGGCTCGCCGATCGACAGCGCCGCCGTGGAGTGGATCGCGATGGCCGACAGGTGCCCCGCCACCATGTCGTGCAGCTCCCGCGCCATCCGGGCCCGCTCCGCGCCCACCGCCTCGCGCCGGTCCAGCTCCGCCAGCAGTGCCGTCCGCTCGGCCGCCAGCCGCGCGGACCGGGCGGCGTCGCGGTGCACGCGGACGCCCACGCCGGTCCAGGCCGGCGCGATGGTCACCAGGCCCAGCCCGATGCCGACCAGCAGCGCCTCCGGCTTGCGGACCAGGGCGACGGCCAGCAACGTGCCCAGGACGGTGAGCACTTCGGTCGCCCGCGGGATGAACCGGTACGCGGCCTGCGGCCCGTACAGCACCGCCGCGTAGACGAGATCGGTGAACATGCCCACGTTCGCGATGAGACTGCCCGCGCACAGGTCGAGCACGAGCGCCCCCGTGCCGAGGGCGAGCCCCGCCAGCGGGGCGTTGCGGCGCAGCAGTTCGGCACCGGCCATGACGGCCAGTGCGACGAGGGCGAGCCACGGCGGCAGCGGCAGCGCGGGTGTGCTGCGCAGCCCGAGCGCGTAGAGCAGGACCCCGCCGAGCACCCCGGCGACCGCGACGAGCACGGCATCGCGATCGGGGCGGCGGGGGAGGGCGATCTGCACGGGTCCATCACAGCATGCCGTCGCCGCAGGTCAGTACATCGAACGATGCAGTCGGGGATCGTCTTCTGCGACGAGGCGGGGGCGGCCGCGGCAGGTGACGCTGGAGGGGAGGTGAGGCGAGGGAAGGAGCGGAGCCGTGATCGTCACGCTGATCGTCGTCTGCGAGGTGGGCTTCTGGGTGCTGCTGGCCGGCGGACTGAGCCTGCGCTATCTGGCCCGCATGCCGCGCGCGGGGGTCGCGGTACTGCTGCTGGAACCCGTACTGGAGCTCGTCCTGCTGATCGCGACCGCGGTCGACCTGAAGAACGGGGCCGCCGCCGACTGGAAGCACGGCCTCGCGGCCGTCTACATCGGCTTCTCGGTCGGCCTCGGCCACTCCACGCTCCGCTGGGCCGACGCCCGCTTCGCCCACCGCTTCGCGGGCGGCCCGCCACCGGTCGCGCCGCCCCGGTACGGGACGGCGCGCACGGTCCACGAGTGGAAGACGGCGGGCCGCTGGATCCTGGCCGCGGCCGTGGCCGCTGCGCTGTTGCAGGCGGCGGTTTGGTACGTGGGCGACGGCGGTGATGTGAGCTCGCTGCGGGCGTGGCAGTCGAAGATGCTGCTGGTGATGGGCATCAACGTGGTCATCGCACTGAGCTACACGATCTGGCCGAAACAGGAGAAGGCGTAGGCCTCAGCGGTTCTCGCCCGGTACCCAAAGGACGTCCCCGACCTCCCGGTTGGCGGTCCTCGCCAGGATGAACAGCAGGTCCGACAGCCGGTTGAGGTAGGTGGCGGTGAGGTGGTTCATGATGTCGCCGTGCATCTCCAGCGCGGCCCACGTGGAGCGCTCCGCGCGCCGTACCACCGTGCACGCCTGGTGCAGCAGCGCCGCCCCCGGCGTGCCCCCCGGCAGGATGAAGCTGCGCAGCTTCTCCAGCGGCTCCAGGAAGTGGTCGCAGTCCGCCTCCAGGCGGTCGATGTAGGACTGCTCGACGCGCAGCGGCGGGGCCATTTTTTTTGAAAGCGCGGGGTTCTCCATGACGGGGGTCGCCAGGTCGGCGCCCACGTCGAAGAGGTCGTTCTGGACCCGGACCAGCACCGCGGTGACGTCCTCCGGGAGCTGTCCCAGCGCGATGGCCACCCCGATCGCGGCGTTGGCCTCGTTCGCGTCGGCGTACGCCGCGATGCGGGTGTCGGTCTTCACGGTCCGGCTCATGTCGCCGAGGGCGGTGGTGCCGTCGTCGCCGGTGCGGGTGTAGATACGCGTCAGGTTGACCATGCCCCGAGCGTAGTCAGGCTCCGGCTTTCCGGAAGTACCGCGTCCCGGCCGTCACCGAGACGGCCAGCAGAGCCAGGGCCGCCAACGTGCCGCGCAGCAGCGCCGGGTCGGAGTAGTGCCCGATGAACGCGGCGCGGACGGCGTCCACCAGATAGCGCAGCGGCATCACGCATCCGTACGTATGTTTGCGTCGCGTGTGCGTGGTTCACTCGTTCTGGTTGCTCTGGAGGAAATCTGCCGGGCGGGCCCGGACGCGGCGACAAGCTGTGTGCATGGGGGATACGGAGCGGCAGTGCGAACGAGCCGAAGAGTCGGGCGAGCAGGTGCTTGTGCGGCGCGTGGTGAAGCTCCGGCTGTATCCGACCTCCGAGCAGGAGCTGCGGCTGGCCGGGCAGGGGCATGCAGCCCGGGCACTGTGGAACCTGCTTCATGATTGGTACACCTTCTACGCTCCGCACCGTTGGCCATCGTTCAAAGAAGCGGATGAAGTGATCCGGCAGGCCAGGCGAGAGCTCGAGTGGCTGTCGATCCTCCCGGCTCAGGCGTGTCAGCAAGTGCTCAAGCAGTACATCGAGGCATGGCAGGCGCATTGGAAAGGCTTGCGCGGTTGTCCCGGATTTCAGGTGCGTGGACGCAGGCGGCTCTCGGTCGACATGCCGCAAGCTCAAGCACTCAAGGTCGCGCGCCTGAGCCGGAAATGGGGAGAAGCCAACCTGACGCTCGTGGGGCGCGTCCGGTTTCGGTACTCGAGCGAGCTGCCAGGCATCGGAAAGGACGCACCGGAGGGCAGGGTCACGGGCGCCCGGCTGGTGAGGGACTCCAACGGCTGGCACATCGCCTTCCGTTGCGCCTTCAAGTGCGAGGTACCGGCAAAGGGGACGCACCAGGGTCCCGCTGTCGGACTGGACCGAGGCGTGACAGTGTCACTGGCGACCTCCGACCCGGATGAGGCGTACCTCACTCATGGACCGTGGCTGAGCCCCAAAGAAGGGGAACGGCTGACGCGTCTGCAGCGGAAGGCCGCTCGCCAACGGCGAGCCGCTCTTCCTGGGCAGCCGGCGCCCCGCCGGTTGCAACGCACGAATGCGCAGATCGCAGATCTCCGGGGACGAGAGAAGCGGCGTCGCACGGACTGGCAACATAAGACCACCACGCTCCTGGCCTCCCGCTACGGCCTGATCGGGGTCGAGCGGTTCAACGTGCAGGCCATGACTGCGTCTGCGCGGGGTTCCCGGGAGCAGCACGGCAGGGGCGTGGCGCAAAAGAGAGCACTGAACCGGGCCATCCTTGGCGAGGGCTGGTCAGCCCTGCTGGCGATGCTGGAGTACAAGGCAACCCAACGTGGAGGGGTGGTCGTCCAGGTTCCGGCTGCCTACACCTCACAGAGGTGCTCCGCGTGCGGGGAAGCGGATGCAAAGAACCGCGAGAGCCAAGCGATCTTTGCCTGCAAGAACCCTGAATGCGGGTACGGGCCGGTCAATGCGGATGTGAATGCTGCATACAACATCAAAACCGACGCCATTCAAGCGGTCTCGTGGCCGCGTGGTGTGGCGAGCTTGGCCGCCCTGGGAAGCAGGGTGGACGGACGCAGCGTTCCCGCCTGGCGGAAACGCAGGCCGCGGCGTTGGCTGTGGCCGAATCGTCAACCGAACCGTCCGGAGGCCGCATGACAGCGGTAGCACGGGCGGTGGGAGCCCTGGTGCACAGCTGGGGAGACTTCACAACTACTTCGGTTCGAAGGAGGACCTCTTCCTCGACCGCGAGGACGACGCCGTCGACTGGGTCGCCAGGGCCGTCCGCGGCCGTCCCGCGGGCGAGTCCCCCGCCGCGACCGTGCTGCGCACCCTGCGCGCGGAGGTCGTGACGGTCTCGCCGCGGATGGGGCTGGTCGACGGGTTCGAGCGGTTCATGCGCGTCATCGAGGAGTCGCCGGCCCTGCGCTCCCGGGTCTTCGGTATGCGGCGCCGCGCCGTCGACCGGCTCGCCGCCGTGCTCGCCGAGGAGGCGGGGGAGGACGCCGGGCCGCTGCCCGTACTGGTGGCCGGTCAGCTGGGCTGGGTCCAGGCACAGGTGACCGAGTACATCCAGGCCGAGCTGGTGGCGGGCCGCACCGCCGCGGAGACCTCGCGTGCCGCGCTCGGCCTGCTGGACGAGATCGAGGGGCTGCTGAGCGACCGTCTGCTGGAGTACGGCATCCGCCCCACAGCGTGAACCCGGCGTGATCCCGGGGTGGTCCCGGTGTGATCCCTGGGGCCCGAGTGGCTCAACTGCAGCGTGTGGCCCGGCCGGTGGCCGTCTCGGTGTGATGTCCGTCATTCGGGACGTGACGCGCATCTCTTCCCTCCCAACGGCGCGCTCCCGGGCGCTAAGGTCCGGCCAAGAGCAGTAAGAACACGCAGGTGTACAGGGAGTAAGGGGACAGCCGTGGCCAAGAAGCTCGCCGTCATCGGTGCCGGACTGATGGGGTCCGGCATTGCGCAGGTCTCCGCGCAGGCCGGCTGGGACGTCGTGCTGCGCGATGTGACCGATGCGGCGCTGCAGCGCGGCACGGACGGCATCCGGGCCTCGCTGGACCGGTTCGTGGCGAAGGAGAAGCTGGAGGCGGCCGCGGCCGAGCAGGCGCTCGCCCGCATCACCCCGACCACCGACCTGGACGCGGCCGCCGACGCCGACATCGTCGTGGAGGCCGTCTTCGAGGACGTCGACACCAAGCGGGACATCTTCCGCACCCTGGACGGGCTGGTGAAGGAGGACACCGTCCTCGCCTCCAACACCTCCGCCATCCCGATCACCAAGATCGCCGCCGCCACCGCCCGCCCGGAGCGCGTGGTCGGCGCCCACTTCTTCTCGCCGGTGCCGATGATGCAGCTGTGCGAGCTGGTGCGCGGGCACAAGACCAGCGACGAAACCCTCGCCGCCGCGCGGGAGTTCGCCGAGGGCATCGGCAAGACCTGCATCGTCGTCAACCGAGACGTCGCCGGCTTCGTCACCACCCGCCTGATCTCGGCGCTGGTCGTCGAGGCGGCCAAGCTGTACGAGTCCGGGGTGGCCAGCGCCGAGGACATCGACATCGCCTGCAAGCTGGGCTTCGGCCACGCCATGGGCCCGCTGGCGACCGCCGACCTGACGGGCGTCGACATCCTGCTGCACGCGACCGAGAACATCTACACCGAGTGCCAGGACGAGAAGTTCGCCCCGCCGGAGCTCATGCGCCGCATGGTCGACGCGGGCGACCTGGGCCGCAAGAGCGGCCAGGGCTTTTACCAGCACTGAGGCTCCATCGGCTACCGGGTTCACCCCGTGGGGTGAATTCGGTAGCAATTCGCTTACAGGCGGCAACTTTGCCGTGCGAAAGGCAGTCAGTTCTTTAGAACCTCGGAAGACAACCTCGTTCCGCCGGTCATCTCACGCACCACTCCCGGGAGCGCATATGCACATCAGGGGCGACCACGCCGAACTGGTCGTCGGGGGGCGCCTCGACGTCCGCAGCGCGGCGAACGCCCGTACGGTCCTGCACTCCGCCCTCGACGGCGGCCGGGGCGACCTCGTCCTCGACCTGACCGAGCTCGACTCCTGGGACGCCACCGGACTCGGCGTCATCATGGGCGCCCACCGCCGCGCCGGGCGCACCGGGCGCCGGCTGGTGCTGAGGGGCGTGCCGGACCGGATGCAGCGACTGCTGGTCGCCACCCGGCTGCACCGCATCCTCGCGATCGAGGGCGAGAACCTCGCGGACGGCAGCCGACCCCGCGTGTGAAACGGGGCGCCGGGCGGGCCGGATGAGCCCCCTGCGCCGCCGAGCACCCCCAATGCTCATAAGACTGTGACGTCCTGGGCGACGCGGCACCCTCTTGTTCGTAGATACTGTGCCAAGGTCTGTTCGGTTTCCCGCCGCCACGAAAGCCCACGGCGGGCACCGGACCGGTATCGACGGCCGGGCGTCACCATGTCCGCCGGAGGTCGAAGGAGTGCGGACAGGCCGGAGGGCACGACGGCACGCCACGCATCTGGGGGCTCTGAACCATGGACCCGACGAACCGGGCATCCGAGGAATTCCGCGACGACGCAGTCCACGACGACGAACGCACTCCCGGCACCGGGAGCGGCCCGCGCCGGCCGGCGCGCTCCGAACTCGTCGGGGCGCAGGAGTCCGGCGCCCCGGGCCCCGTCCGCGTCGTCCAACTCGTCGCCGGTGACTATCTGCTCACCGTCAACCCCCTGGACGGCAGCGAGATAGAGCCCTGCCCGCCCGGCCGGCTCCCCGCCGCCCGGCCCGAGCGCCACGGGCCCGAGGAGCGCGAGGCGCGGCGCCGGGCCGCCGCACCGACACCGCCCGCCCGGCCCGTCGGCCCCGAACTGCCCCTGCTGCACCGGGGCGAGGAGCGCGAGCGGCTCTCCCGGCTGCTCTCGCGCGGCCGTTCCGTCCGGCTGACCGGTCCGTCCGGCTCCGGGCGCAGCACCCTGCTGGACGCCGTCGCCGAGGACTGTGCGGGCCTCGCGCCCGACGGTGTCGTCCGGTTGAACGGATATCACCGCACTGCGACCGATCTGCTCCACGAGCTCTACGCCGCCGTGCACGACGCACCGCAGTACCGGCCCGACCGGGCCGCGCTGCTGGCGGCCGTCGCGGAGGTCGGGGCCGTGGTCGTCCTGGACGACCTCGAGTTCGGCGGCACCGCGCTCGACGAACTGCTCGACGCGACCCCCGAATGCGCCTTCCTGCTCGCCGCGACGCCGGACGTGGCGGCCCCCTCCGCCGACTCGCACGTGGAGGAGGTCTTCCTCGGCGGCCTCGACCGCACCGGCTGCCTGGAGCTGCTGGAGCCGGCCGTGGACCGGCCGCTCACGGACGAGGAGGCGAGCTGGGCCGCGGACCTGTGGTTCGAGTCCGAGGGCCTGCCGCTGCGGTTCGTCCAGGCCGGTGCGCTGCTGCGGCACCGGGACGGGCAGAACGTGCCGGATGCGGGCGAAGAGCCCGGCGCCACCGACGAGTTCGGCGTCACTGCGGAACGGCCCTACGTCGCCTCGACGGAGAGCGACCCGGACGGCGTGCGCCGCCCCGCGCTGCCGAGTCTCGCCCAGGCCGCCGCGCCCGCCGCGCTGCTCGCCTCCCGGCTCGGCGAGGCCGCACGGGACACCCTGCGCTTCGCCGTGGCCCTCGGCGGCGAACTCCCGCACCAGGCCCACCTGCCCGCCCTCGCCGGGGACACGCACGCCGACGCGGCCGTCGGCGAACTGCTCGCCTGCGGCCTGGTCACCGCCGCCGGGGCGCACTACCGGCTGGCCGCCGGCGTCGCCGACCAGCTGACGGCCGAGGGCTACGGCGCCGACGCCGCCGCCCGGGCGCACACCGCCGCCCAGCACTACGCCTGGTGGGCGGGGCACCCCTCGGTCGCCCCGGAGCGCATCGCCCAGGAGGCCGACGCGATCCTCGCCGCGCTGTCCGCGCTCGTCGCGGACGGGGAAGCCGGACACCCGGCCGCGGCCGTCCTGCTGGCCCGCACGGCGGCCCCGGCCTTCGCGGCCGCGCAGCACTGGGGTGCCTGGGAGCGCAGCCTCCGGCACGGCCAGGAGGCGGCCAGACTCGCCGGGGAGGTCGGCGAAGAAGCGTATTTCCACCACGAGTTGGGCGTTCTGGCGCTCTGCACCGGCAACCTCGACCGGGCACGTGCCGCGCTGGAGGCCTCGATCGGGCTGCGCGGAGTGCTGGCCGACAAGCGCGGAGCGGTCGCCGGGCGACGGGCGCTGGCCCTGGTCGCCGACCGCACCGGGCTGGCCATGGGCGCGCGCGGCGTGCCCGCGGTCGCCCCGCGCACCGACTTCGCGAAGGCGGCACCGCTGCTCTCCGGGTTCGAGCCGGCCACCCAGGCGGGGGAGGAGGTGCCGGACGCGCGCAGCGAGGAGTCGGCTGCGCCGCCCGCCGTGGCGAAGGGTCCGGTGTCGGCACCGCTGTCGGTGACCGTGCCGCCGGCGCGGCCGGCCGGCCGGAACCCGGACGACGTGACCACCGCGGTCATCGGCCGGGTGCCGGCGCCGCGGCCCGCCGCCAAGCAGCCGTGGACCAGACGGCTGGTGGCCGCCGGCACCCACCGCAACATGGCGGCCGCCGGTGCGGGGGCACTGCTGGCGGCGGTGCTGGGCACCGTCGTCACGCTCGGTGCGGCCTCCGGCGGCAGCGGGCAGCACTCCGGCACCGTCAAGCCGGGCCGCAGTGCGTCCCAGCAGGACGGGGGCGACGGGCTGAACGCGGACCAGCCTGCGGCGGTGCAGAACGGGGCGCCCGGGGCGCCGGGCCGTTCGGGCGCCGGTGCGCCCGAACGCAGCGGGGCGCCCGGGGGTCCGGGTGCGCCGGGGGCGTCTCGGAGTGCGGGGCCTTCGTCGGGGACGGGGCACGGGAGTGCGACGCCGTCGTCGCCGGATGTGCCGACGGATCCGACGCCGTCGAAGTCGCCCTCGCACTCGCCGTCCCAGTCGCCGAGCGGGGGCGGGGATTCGCCGAAGCCGACGCCGTCGACGTCGTCTCCGACGACCAAGCCGTCGGACGACCCGACGAAGCCGTCGACCACCGGGGGCGGGACCGGTACCGGGGGTACCGGGGGCGGTTCGACGCCGGCCAAGCCGGGGGCGTCTGCCTCCTAGGGGCGGCTGCCCGGCTGCGGGTTGTGTGCGGCTGGTCGCGCAGTTCCCCGCGCCCCTGAAGGGCGCGGGGAACCGGGGCGCGGTCTCAGAACAAGCGCAGCTTGTCGTCCTCGATGCCGCGGAGGCCGTTGTAGTCCAGGACGACGCAGTCCATGCCCCGGTCCGTGGCCAGGACGCGGGCCTGCGGCTTGATCTCCTGGGCCGCGAAGACGCCGCGCACCGGGGCGAGGTGCGGATCGCGGTTGAGCAGCTCCAGGTAGCGCGTGAGCTGCTCGACGCCGTCGATCTCGCCGCGGCGCTTGATCTCGACGGCCACCGTCGCCCCGTCCGCGTCGCGGCAGAGGATGTCCACCGGGCCGATGGCCGTGGGGTACTCGCGGCGGATCAGGGTGTAGCCCTCGCCGAGGGTCTCGATGCGGTCCGCGAGCAGTTCCTGAAGGTGTGCTTCCACGCCGTCCTTGATGAGGCCGGGGTCGACCCCGAGCTCGTGCGAGGAGTCGTGCAGCACCTCTTCCATGGTGATGATGAGCTTCTCGCCCGCCTTGTTGATCACCGTCCACACGCTGCCGTCCCCCTCCTTCAGGGTGCACGGCGGGGACATCCAGTTGAGGGGCTTGTAGGCCCGGTCGTCCGCGTGGATCGAGACACTGCCGTCGGCCTTGACCAGGATGAGCCGGGGGGCGGAGGGCAGGTGGGCGGTGAGCCGGCCCGCGTAGTCCACGGAGCAACGGGCGATGACGAGACGCATGGTGAGCCACGCTACTCGACTCCTGCCACTCGACGCGATTCGCCCTGGATCGGCCCGTTCGGCATTGGCCAGTTGTATGTGCGTTCTCCTGGTGGGGCCGCAGTGGCCGGATTACCGTTGAACCCGGGCGGTCGTCGTGCGAGTACAGCGTGTCGTCGTCCGCTCGCCCAACCGTGAGACCCCGCTCGCGGGGTCGCGAGAGGAGAACCCATGTCGCTCGACGTCTCACCGGCCCTCCTCGAACAGGCCGAGCGAGGCGAGGTCGACGAAGCCGATTTTGTCGACTGCGTCCGGACCTCCCTGCCCTACGCATGGGAGATGATCAGCTCTCTGGTGGCCCGGCTCGAGTGCGAAGGCGGCGCGTTCGCCGACAACCGGACACCGCCGCCGGACGAGCAGGCGCGCGGCCAACTCCTGCGTGCCCTGGCGAGTGACGCGATCCGTGGTGCACTGCAGCGACACTTCGGGGTACGCCTGGCGTTCCAGAACTGCCACCGGGTCGCGGTCTTCCCGCTGGACCCTTCCGTGGACGAGCGCCTCGCCCGTTTCACATCGGTCCGGGGCCAGTTGCTGAACCAGTCCCCGGAGCTGCGGGACTGCTGACGTTCTTGCTGCCGCTCCGCAGGCTTTCAGGTACGTGGACCGACAGGAGCGGCAGCTCCCCGGGCGGAGCCCGGTGAGTGACGGAGGGGGGACGGGGGAGATCAGGCGAGCTGCGGCAGCACGTCCGCCCCGAGGCGGCGGAGGTTCTCCTCGGTGGCGGCGAGGTCCCCGGAGCCCTCGGCGAGCAGAGCGAAGCGGGTGATGCCGGTACGTTCCGCCGTGACCGCAAGCCGCTCGGCGCACAGCCGGGGCGAGCCGACCGGATGGAGCGAGCAGAGCAGCTCCGTGTAGGCGTGGGGATCGCGCATCCGGCGCAGCCGCCCGTCGACCGTCACATGGGCCGAGAGCCCCTCGTACAGCCATCCCGGCATCGCCTTGAGCAGTGTCTCGGCGGCCTCCTCGCGACGGTCCGCGATCTGCACCACACCGGCCGACACATGACCGGCCGCGGCGACCGCCTCCGGTGAACTCCCCGCCTCCAGCGCACACTTGCGCCACAGCGCCACCATCTCCGCCTTTTCCTCGTCCGTGCTGTGCATCCCCAGCAGCATCGGCAGCCCGTGCCGGGCCGCCAGCCGGACGCTGGTGGGCGAGGTGCAGGCGACGACGACCCCCGGGGCGGAACGGTCCAGCAGCTCGTCCGGCCTTGGTACAACGGGGACTTCACGGAACGCGAACCGCTCCCCGGCCGCGCCCACGCGGGGTTCGCGCAGCCAGCGCATCAGCAGTTCGAGGGATTCCGGGAACCCCTCTTCGTACGCCCCCAGGCCTGAGTTGAAGACTTCCAGATCGACCCAGGGGCCGCCTCGGCCGACGCCCAGCACGAACCGGCCGCCGGACGTCAGATGCAGCAGCGCGGCCTGCTCGCCGAGGGCCACCGGGTGCGTCGTCGGCAGGACGCTCACCGCCGTGCCCACGTCGATGCGCCGGGTGCGGCCCAGCAGCAGCGCGGCCAGCGTCACCGCCGAGGGGCAGACCCCGTAGGGCACGAAGTGGTGTTCCGCGAGCCAGACGGCGTCCAGCCCGGCCTCCTCGGCGACCTCGGCCGAGCGGACGGCCCGGTACAGCGCCTCCCCGTGGCCCTGGCCCGGAAACTGGGCGGCCAGGACAAATGCTCCAATGCGCATCGCTCTTGTTCCTCCTAGCGACCGACGCGGCATCCCCCTGGAGGCAATAACGGCCGACACGTGCCAAAGGTACGGCCGGGCGTGAAGTTTTCATGATGATCGGAGAGCAAGCGCGATGCCGCCATGGGGATGCCCGCCCGGCCGGGCGGCCGTGCCGCGTACGCTGGGTCACGGTCCGTCGCTCTTCCGACTCCCCGAGGTGCCCTGTGTCCCCGCGCCGAAACCGCCCGCGAGGCGGTGTTGAGAAACCGGCCGAAGCGCCCTACGACATGAACGGCGAGCGTTACGGCCTGGAGCGCACCGAGAGCTGGCAGGGCGAGGAGTGGTCGGTCCGCATGATCAGCGGCGGCGCGGCCGCCAAGCGGTACCGGTGCCCCGGCTGCGACCAGGAGATCCCGCCCGGGGTCCCGCACCTGGTGGCGTGGCCGCAGTACGGCGCCGGCGTGGAGGACCGACGGCACTGGCACAAGGCCTGCTGGAACGCGCGGGACCGCCGGAGCGCGAAGCTCCAGCGGTCCAGGAATGCGCCGAGGTACTGAGGGCGGGCCGTTCCTGGGGGCTGCCGCCCCCAGACGGGCTGATAGTGCCCGGCACCGGGCTGAAGTCGCGCGCCCCGTCAGGGGCGCGGGGAACTGCGCGATCGGCCACAGTCGACCCGCAGCCGGCGCAGCGCTCAGGCGTCGCGCCGAGCCAACGCGGCATAGGCGCCGCCCAGGCCAACGGCCGCCAGGCCGGCCATGATCAGGACCGGCTCCCAGCCGGTCGGCCCGGTTCCGGAACCCGACGTCGTCCCGTACATCGCGGCCAACTCCGCCGGAATCGAGTACTGGAGCAGGGCCTGACGAACGTCCCGTAGGGAATCCAGCATCAGGAACAGCGCCAGCACCATCGGCAGCATCACCACACCCAGCATGATCGTGATCGCCCCGGCGGAGTGCCGCACCATCGCGCCCACGGCCAGCGACAGCAGGCCCAGCAGCGCCATGAACAGGCTCACGCCCACCGTCGCCCGCAGCCAGTCCCCGCCCGTCGGCTCGTAGGTGCTCCGGCTGCCGAGCACCGAGGAGTGCACCGCGGCGACGACGAACGTCGAGACGGTCGTGATCACCAGGGTCAGCAGGGAGAAGACGATCGCCTTGGCCGTCAGCACGCGGGACCGGCTGGGGCAGGCGGTCAGCGTGGTGCGGATGAGTCCGGTGCCGTACTCGGAGGAGATCGTCAGCACGCCGAGCGTGATCACACAGATGGTGGCGAGGAGCACACCGATGAAGCCGAGCGTCAGCGGGGAGGCACCGTTCATCTCGGTGGGGCCGCTGGTGTCGACGGCCGCGGCGATGAGCAGGCCGATGCCGACGATGAGCGCCACCATGACGCCGAGCGTCCACATCGTGGACCGGACGGAGCGGATCTTGGTCCACTCGGCGAGGACCGCGTCGGCGAGCGTGGCCCTGCGCACGGGGACGGGCGAGACGAAACCGCCCGCCGCGGGTGCGGTGCCCGGCCAGTAGCCCGGTGCCTGCGAGGGCAGTTGGGGCGTCGCGGAGTGCTGCTGCTGGGGCGTGCTCATCGGGCGTCCTCGTTGTCACGCTGGGGGGCGGATGCGGGCTGCGCGTGCCGGTTGGGCTGTTCGCCCGGCAACACCGGGTACGCCTCGCCCCAGTTGGGCGGGACCGCGCCCGGCAGTGGCTGCGCGCCGTACGGGGCGGGCGGGGCCTGGAAGCCGTGGCGCTGGTCCGCCGTGGAGCGGTAGTCCACCGCCGCCTGCGTCATCCGCATGTAGGCCTCCTCCAACGAGGCCTGGTGCGGGGACAGTTCCCAGAGGCGGATGTCCGCGCCGTGGGCGATGTCGCTGATGCGGGGGAGCGTCAGGCCCGTCACCCGCAGCGCCCCGTCCGGCTCCTGCAGCACCTGGGCGCCCGCCTCGACCAGCGCGGTGGTGAGCTTGTCGCGGCTCTCCGGCTCGGGGGCGCGGACGCGCGCGAAGTCCGCGGAGTTCGCGGAGATGAAGTCCTTGACGCTCATGTCGGCGAGCAGCTGCCCGCGCCCGATGACGATGAGGTGGTCGGCGGTCAGCGCCATCTCGCTCATCAGGTGCGAGGAGACGAAGACGGTCCGCCCCTCGGCCGCGAGCCGCTTCATGAGGTTGCGGACCCAGAGGATGCCCTCGGGGTCGAGACCGTTGACCGGCTCGTCGAAGAGCAGCACCGCGGGGTCGCCGAGGAGCGCCGCCGCGATGCCGAGGCGCTGGCCCATGCCCAGCGAGAAGCCCTTGGAGCGCTTGCGGGCCACGTCCTGGAGGCCGACGACGCCGAGCACCTCGTCCACCCGGCGGGCCGGGATGCCGGCGAGCTGGGCGAGCGAGAGCAGGTGCAGGCGGGCGCTGCGCCCGCCGTGCACGGCCTTGGCGTCCAGCAGGGCGCCCACCTGGCGGGGCGCGTTGGGCAGCTGGTGGTACGGGTGGCCGCCGATCGTCACCCGGCCCGAAGTGGGCATGTCCAGGCCGAGGATCATGCGCATCGTGGTCGACTTGCCGGATCCGTTGGGGCCCAGGAAGCCGGTGACGGCCCCCGGCCGTACCTGGAACGACAGATTGTGCACGGCCGTCTTGGCGCCGTAGCGCTTGGTGAGGCCGACTGCCTCGATCATTCTCCGCCCCTCGCGAGTTCGTCCGGGCAAATGCCTCCGTAAGGGTTAGGAGGATAGACGAGGGGTTGACGGTTCCCCAGCGATGACCAGTCCGGCGGGCCGGACCCAGCCCTCCTCGACGAAGATCCGCTTCCCGGCCTCCCGCACCTCCGGCCCGGCGCGGGCCCGGGCGACCCAGTGCTCCGGTCCGGGGCCGAGCAGCGCACGGAGGCGCGGAGAGGCGGCCAGCAGCGCGGTGAGGAGCGCACGCTGGTCGTGCGCGCCGGGGCGGGGGCGGCCGGTGTCCGGGTCGGCGAGGACGCCGTGGCGGCTGACGTAGAGAAATCCGGTACCGGGCACCAGGACCCGTTGGTAGTTGAACTCCGTACGGTCCACGGAGGCCAGTTGCTCCGCATCGAGCCAGGTGATCACCAGCGTCCGGACGGTGCCGGGGGCCGCGTACGGCGCGGCCGCCACGTAGCCGTGAACGCCGATGTGGGCCGAGCAGCCGACCTCGATGCCGTGGACCTCGGCGGGGGCCATGGGGACGAGGCACGGGAGGTCGGCCTGACGCAGCTTGTGGCGCAGCTGGGCCGGGCAGGCGTTGGAGCCCACGGCGATGACCGGGTGGCGGTTCGCGAGGGCCTGCGGGTCCCAGGGGAGGAGTTCGTCCCCTGCCAGCAGGCACGGCTCGGTGACGGGGCGTCCGGGGTACGTCAGCGGCTGCTCGGCCGGTACGGGGCCGAGGTCGGTCGGTGTCATGCCCCGGTCCCTCCCCCAGCTACCGCTGGGTTGTGCCCCCAGGACGGGCTGAATGCGGTCCGCGCCCCGTCAGGGGCGCGGGGAACTGCGCGACCAGCCACAGCCGGCCCGCAGTCGAAGCTCGGCCCGGCCGGCGCAGCCGTCACGCGTCGCGCCGCGCCAACAGGATGTATGCCCCCGCCAGTGCCGCCACCACCCACAGGACCATGATCGAGAAGCCGCCCCACGGGCCGTACGGCGCCTGGTCGCCCAGGGGGGTCACCACCTGCATGACCTTCTGGCCCGCCTGGTCCGGCAGGTAGCGGCCGACCTTCTGCGTCGCCGGGACGTTGCCCAGGATGCTGGAGATCAGGAAGAAGAACGGCATGAGAATGCCGAGCGACAGCAGCGGACTGCGCAGCATCGTCGCGACGCCCATCGAGAAGACGGTGATGAGCGTCATGTAGAGACCGCCGCCGATCACCGCCCGCAGCACGCCCGGGTCGCCGAGGTGGGCCCCGTGGTCGCCCAGCATCGCCTGGCCGAGGAAGAACGCGGCAAAACTCGTGATCATGCCGACGGCGAATGCGAGCGCCGCGGCCACGGCGATCTTGCTGAAGAGAAAGGTGCCGCGCTGCGGAACGGCGGCGAGCGAGGTGCGGATCATTCCCGTGCTGTATTCATTCGAGACCACCAGCACACCGAAGACGATCAATGCCAGCTGGCCGAGTCCCATCCCCGCGAAACTCGTGAACGTAGGATCAAATTCGATCTTGCTTTGCCGGGACAGCCGGTCGAAGTCCCGTTTGGACAATGCGCTGATCAGGGCGCCGAGACCGACCGTCACCACGACCGCGATACCCAGGGTCCACACCGTCGAGCTGACGGATTTGATCTTCGTCCATTCCGATTGCAGGACCTGCGCCGCCACCGCCATCGTCACGATCCCTTCCTCTGCCGGTCGGCCCCCCAGCCCGCCCCCGGCGCAGCGGGCGGCGGCGTCTGGTGGTTCGCGTGGGCGTGGTACTCGACCGCGCCGGCCGTCAGCCGCATGAAGGCCTCCTCCAGCGAGGCCCGCTGCGGGCTCAGCTCGTGCAGCACGATCCGGTGCCGCGCCGCCAGCTCGCCCAGGTGCGCCGCGTCCTCGCCGTGCACCTCCAGCACGCCCTCCGTGCCGGCCACCGCGGTGATCCCCGCGCCGGACAGCACGTCCTTGAGCCGTTCCTGGTCGGGGGAGCGCATCCGGACGTAGCCGCGGGAGTTCTCGGCGATGAAGCCGGACATGGAGGTGTCGGCCAGCAGCCGGCCCTGGCCGATGACGACCAGGTGGTCGGCGGTCAGCGCCATCTCGCTCATCAGGTGGGACGAGACGAAGACCGTCCGGCCCTGCGCCGCCAGGCTCTTCATCAGGTTGCGGATCCAGTGGATGCCCTCGGGGTCGAGCCCGTTGACCGGCTCGTCGAACATCAGGATCTGCGGGTCGCCCAGCAGCGCCGCCGCGATGCCCAGGCGCTGGCCCATGCCCAGCGAGAAGCCCTTGGTGCGCTTCCCGGCCACCGCCGTCAGGCCGACCGTGTCCAGCACCTCCCGCACCCGGGCCCGGGGGATGCCGTTGCTCTGCGCCAGGCACAGCAGGTGGTGGTAGGCACTGCGGCCGCCGTGCATCGCCTTGGCGTCCAGCAGGGCGCCGACGACCCGCAGCGGGTTGTGCAGCTGCCGGTAGTGCCGGCCGTCGATGAGCACCGTGCCGCTGGTCGGGTTGTCCAGATCGAGGACCATGCGCATCGTGGTCGACTTGCCCGCGCCGTTGGGGCCCAGGAAGCCGGTGATGACGCCGGGCCGCACGGAGAAGGTGAGGTGGTCCACGGCGAGCTTGTCGCCGTAGCGCTTCGTCAGCCCCTCGAGCTCGATCATCCACTCACGGTAAGAGCGCCCGCAGGGCCCCGCCAGCCGGGGAGGAACGGGGGAAGACCAGGGGGAGAAACGACTCGGCGCGCCGCACGCCGCCGTGAAGGCGGCATACGACGCGCTGAGCGACAGGTTCCCCCGAACGTATGACGTGCTGTCGATGTGCCCCCGGGTCAGCGGCTCTGCTGGGCCGGAACGCCCCGCGAGATCGGCTCGTCGTCACTCGGCACACCGGCCGCGGCCACCGCCGCACCGGTCAGCGTGGCCAGCATCTCGCGGACGTTGGTCAGCTGGGCGTTGATGCTGTCGCGGCGGTTGGTGAGCGCCGCCAGCTCGCGCTCGGACTCGCTGCGGATACGGTCCGCCTTGGCGTTGGCGTCGGCCACGATGTCCTCGGCCTGGCGCTGCGCCGTCTCCACCGTCTGCCGCGCCCGGCGCTCGGCGTCCGTGCGCAGCTTCTCCGCCTCCAGGCGCAGCTGCTCCGCCCGGTGCTCGATCTCCGCCAGCCGCTTCTCCGCCTTCGCCTGACGGGAGGCCAGGTCGCGCTCGGACTGCTCGCGGCGCTTGGCCAGGTTCGTCTCGAAGTCGGCTGCCGCCTGGGCGGCCTTGGCGCGGGTCTCCTCGAAGAGGGCGTCCGCCTCCTCGCGCTTGGACTGGGCGTCCTTCTGCGCCTCGGCCCGCAGCGCCGCCGCGTCGCCCTTCGCCTTCTCGACGATGCGCGCGCCCTCGTCCTCCGCCTTCGCCTTGCGGTCGGCGGCGAACGACTCGGCGTCGTTGCGCACCTGCTGAGCGGCCGACTCGGCCAGCTCCCGGTGCTGTTCGGCGGCCCGGCGGGCCTCCTCACGCAGGTCCTTGGCCTCCTCCTCGGCCAGCCGGAGGATCTTCTCGACCCGCGCACCGAGACCTGCGTAGGACGGCTCCGCGTCGTTGATCTGGGCCTGAGCGTTCTGCGTTTCGAGGTGCAACTCCTCGATGCGCTTTTCCAGCGAGGTGATCCGTGCCAGTGCGCTGTCACGGTCCGCTACGAGCTTGGTAATGCGGTCGTCCACCTGGCCGCGGTCGTATCCACGCCGCACCAACTCGAAGCCGAAGGGGGAGGAAGTGTCGCTCATGGGGTTCCTGTCATAAGAGACCGGTGAGGTGTTAGAGGGAATCCTAGGGGTGTGAGCGGCGTGTCATCGAGTGGACGATGGTAGACGGTTGGGAAATCCGGAAAATGCCCCCTCGATTGAGTGGCTACTTCTCGGACTGCTTGCCACCCGATCGAGTAGCGCCGACACCCGCCGCCGCCTTCACCCCGCCGTCCTTGGAGCCGCCTGCCCCAGGGGACTCAAATGATTCCAACGCCTCCAACACGTCCTGGACACGGGAAATCTCCGCATTGATGTCCTCGCGCCGGCGGACCAGCACCTCCAACTCCCGCTTCGCGTCGTCGAGAAGGCGCGTGGCCTCGTCCGTGGCCTCGGTGCGCAGGCGCTCCGCCTCGCGTACGGCGGCGGCCTTCTTCTGCTCGGCCTCCTTCAGGAGCCCCTCGGCCTTCTTCACCGCGGCGATGCGGACCTTGCTCGCCTCGCTGCTGGCGTCGGAGAGCAGCTTCTTCGCCTTCTCCTCCGCCTCCGCGAGCTGGGACGTCGCCGCGGCGACGAGCTTGTCGCAGCGCTCGCCCGCCGACTGCATGGCCTCGGAGGCCTCCCGGCGCGCCCGGTCGTGCAGCTCCTCGACCTCGCCCTCGATGCGCGAACGCAGCTCCTCGGCCCGGTCCCTTATGGCCGTCGCGTCCCCGCGCGCCTCGGCGAGCAGGGTGTTGGCGTCCGTACGGCCCTGCTCCACCAGCGCATTGCCCTCGCCGGTGGCCTCCTTGACGATCCGTTCGGCCTCCTTGCGGGCCGCGGCGACCATCGTGTCGGCCTGCTCCTCGGCAATGGTGGCCGTGAGGACGGCCTCCTCCTGGGCCTTGGCGATGAGTGCGTCCGCCTGCTCGGCGGCCTCGGTGCGCCGCTGGGCGGCGGCGTCCCGCGCCTCGTCGACCGTCCGCTCGCCCTCGGCCCGCGCCTCGGCGCGCAGCCGCTCCGCCTCCTGGACGGCGTCGGCCTTGATGCGCGCGGAGTCCGCACGGGTGCTGTTGGCGTTCTCCTGCGCCGCCGCCAGGGCCTCCGCGGCCTCCGTGGCCATCCGCTCGGCCTCGACCGTGGCCTCCAGCACGAGCGCGTCCGCCTGCTCGGCGGCCTCCGCACGGCGGGTGCCCGCGGCCTCGCGGGCCTCGTCCAGGGTGCGCTCCGCCTCGCGGCGGGCGGCCTCCAGCGCCTCGGCGCCCTCGGCCCGCAGACCGTCGGCCGCCTCACGGGCCTCGTCCAGCGCCCGCGCGCCGTCGGCCCGCAGCCGCTCCGCCTCCGCGTTCGCCGCGGCCACGGTGCGCTCCGCCTGGCCCTCGGCCTCCGCGCGGTGCGCGTCGGCCCGCTGCACCGCCTCGGCGAGCAGCTCGTCGGCCTGCTGCGCGGCCTCGGCGCGGTGGACCTCGGCCTCCTCCTTGGCCGTGGCGACGATGAGGTCGGCGTCGTCCTGCGCCGAAGAGGTCAGCTCCGCCGCCTCGTTGACGATGCGTTCGGCCTCGGCGTGCCCGTCGGCCCGCATCTTGTTGGCGTCCTCGCGGGCCTCGGCCCGGGTGCGGGACGCGTCCTGCTCGGCGGCCGCCAGCGCGTCGGAGGCGTCCGTACGCATCTGCTGGGCCCGCGCGGACGCGTCCGACACCAGCCGCTCGGCCTCGGCGCGCAGCCGGTCCGCCTCCGCGGCGGCCTCGTCCAGCGCCTGCTCGGCCTGCTCCTCGGCCTCGGCCCGGTGCCCGTCGGCGTCCTTGCGCGCCTGGTCCACGGTCCGCGCCGCCTCGGCCCGGAGGGCCTCCGCGTCCTCGCGGGCCTGTTCCAGCGCGGCCTCGGCCTCGGTGGTGAGGCGTTGTGCCTCGGCTTTGCCTTCGGCGATGAGTTCGTCTGCCTGGCCTGCGGCTTCGGTGCGCAGGACGCCTGCGGCCTCGCGGGCGTCGTCGACCGTCTTCGCGGCTTCCGCGCGCAGCCGGTCCGCGTCGTCCCGGGCCTGCTCCAGCGCGGCCTCGGCCTCGGTGATCAGACGCTGGGCCTCCGCCGCACCCTCGGCGATGAGCTCGTCCGCCTGCGCGGCCGCCTCCGTGCGGTGGGCGTTCGCGGCCTCGCGCGCCTGGTCGAGGGTCTGCTCGGCCTCGGCCGTCAGGCGCTGGGCCTCGGCCCTGCCCTCGGCCACGAGCTCGTCGGCCTGGCTCGCGGCGTCCGCGCGCAGCGCACCCGCAGCCTCGCGGGCCTGGTCGACCGTGGCGGCCGCCTCGGCGCGCAGCCGCTCGCCCTCGGCCTCGGCCTCGGCACGCAGCGCCGCGGCCTCGGTGCGGGTGCGGGACGCGTCCTCGTCGGCCCGCTCGCGCTCGGCGTAGGCCTCGGCACGGACCCGGTCGGCCTCGATCTGGGCCTCGGTGACGGTCCGTTCGGCATTGTGCTCGGCGGCCGAGCGCAGGCCCGCGATCTCCTCCTCGGCCTGCTCGTGCAGCCCGGCGACGGAGTCCCGCACCTGCTGGGCGGTCTGCTCGGCGGCGGCCACCAGCTCCGCAGCGCGCTGCTCGGCCTCCTCGACCAGCTCCCGCGCCTCCTCCTGCGCCTCCGCGACCCGCTTGCGCGCCGACGCCAGCAGCTCCTCGCTCTGCTCGCGCGCCGCCTCGCGCTCGGCCTGCGCCTCCGTACGGGCGTCCCCGAGCGTCTCCTCGGCCTCCCGGCGGCGCCGCGCGGCCTCCTCCTGGGCGGCCGCCAGCGCCTCCGCGGCCTCGGCCGCGGTGCGCTCGGCCGCCGCATTCGCCTCGGCCCGCATCCGGTCCGCGGTCTCCTGCGCCTCGGCGCGCAGCCGCTCCGCCTCCGCACCGGCCTCGCTGCGCAGCCGCGCACCGGCCTCCTCGCCCTCGGCGCGGGAGGCGGACGCCTCCTCCGCCGCCTCGGCACGCAGCCGCTCGGACTCCTCCTCGGCCTGCGCCTGCAGCGCACGGGCCCGCTCCGAGGCCTCCGTCCGCTGCCGCTCCGCCTCCTCGGCCGCCTCCCGGCGCAGCCGCTCGGCCTCCGCACGGGCGTCGCGCAGCGCCGACTCGGCGGCCTCCACGCGCTGTTCGGCCTCGGTGTGCAGGCGCGTCAGTTCGGCGTCGGCCTCCGCACGGCGCGCCTCCGCGGCCCGCTCGGCGTCCTCGCGCAGCTGCCGCGCGGCCTCGGCGGCCTCGGTGCGGGTGCGCTCGGAGTGGTCCTCGGCCTCCTCGGCCATCTCCTCGGCCTCGGTGCGGGCCTGCTCCAGCGCCTCCTCGGCCTGCTTGCGCAGGGCCGCGGCCCGCTCGGCCGCCTCCGCGCGCAGCCGCTCGCCGTCCGCGGTCGCGGTGCCGCGCGTCTCCTCGGCATCCGCCTTGGCCTTGGCCAGCAGCTCCTCGGCGGTGCTGGCCGCCTCCTCGATCTGCTGCAGCGCCTCGCGGCGGGCCTCGCCCCGGATGCGCTCGCCCTCGGCCACGGCCTCGGACCGCAACTGCTCGGCCTCGCCGCGCAGCCGCCGTGCCTCCTCCTGGAGCTCGACCGTCCTGGCCCGGTACTCCTTGGTGTCGTCCTGCGCGGCGCCCTTGAGCTGCTCGGCGGTGTCCGCGGCCTCCTCGCGCAGCCGCGCGGCCTCGGCCTCCGCCTCCTTGCGGATCCGCTCGGCCTCCGCGGCGGCCGCCTTGGTGGTCGCCTGCGCGTCCTCGGTCGCCTTGGACAGCACTTCCTCGGCCGTGCGCGCGGCCTTGGCCAGCTGCGCCGCCGAGTCCTCGGCGACGGCGCTGCGGGCCTTCTCGGTGGCCTCGGCCAGGGCCCGCTCGGCCGCGGCGGCCGCGTCGTCGCGCAGCTGCTGCGCCTCGGCCCGCAGGGCCTCGGCCTCCTTGGTGGCCTCGCTCACCAGCCGGGCGATCTCCGCCCGGGCGGTACGGGTGCGCTGCTCGTTGTCCGACTCGGCCTCGGACAGCCGCTTGGCAGCGGTCTCCTTCGCCTCGGCGAGCACCTTCTCGGCCTCGGCCCGCGCCTCGCGCAGCGCCGTGTCGGCCTCCTGCATCCGCGCCTCGGCGGTGCGCGTCAGCTCCGCCGAGGCCGTGCGGGCCTGGTCGCTCTCGGTGCCGGCGGCGGTGCGCAGCCGCTCGGCGTGGTCGGTGGCCTCCTGCGCCTGCGCGGAGGCGGCGGCCAGCAGCCGCTCGGCGTCGGTACGGGCCCGGCGCAGGATCGCTTCGGCTTCGGCGCGGGCCTCCTCGGCGGCCGCCCCGAGCCGGCCACGGGCCTGCTCGGTCAGCACCTGGGCCTCGGTGCGGGCGGCCGTCAGCGACTGCTCGGCCTCCGCCCGGGACTCGTCCAGCAAGCGGCGGGCCTGCGCCTCGGTGCGCGAGCGCAGCTGCTCGGCCCAGGCCACGTTCTCGTTGACGTGCGACTCGACGGTCTGGCGGCGCTCGTTGAGCTCCTCGTCCAGCCGTTGCCGGCGGGCCACCGCCTCCGCGTGCAGCTCCGCCTCCATGCGGGCCTGCCGCTCGGCCTGCTCCTGCAGCAGCCGCTGCGTCTGGGCGCGGGCCTCGCGCACCTCGCGCTCGGCGTCGCTGCGCAGCTGCTCGGCCTGGATCTGCGCGTTGCGCAGCAGCTGTTCGGCCTGGTAGCCGATGTCGGCCGTGTCATAGGCAGGACGGTGGGCGAGGCTGCGGCGCGCCTCGTGGAGCTTGGCGCGCAGCACCTCGACCTGGTAGCCGAGGTCGTCGGCGTGCTGGACCGCCTTCTCCCGCTCGGTCTTCAGCCGTTCCATCTCGGCCTCGAACTTCGAGAGATGGTCGGCCTCGGCCCGTTGACTCTCCTGGCGCTCGTAGCCCCGCACAGCGCGGTCCATCCGTCCCCTGGTCGCGTCGGCGGCCGGCCCCAGTCATGCGTCGTGGTGGAACCCGGAGCCCGCCCTTCCGAAGAAATGGTGTCAGATCATCGGTACAGCCCGGTCCGGGGCCCACCCGTACCCGGCCGAACCTGCACTCTACCGGCCGGGGAAGGGGAGGGTCAGTGCTCCGCCGCGGGGCGGGGCGCGGAGGTGACCAGTTCCGTCAGCACGCCGTGACAGTCCTTGGGGTGCAGGAAGGTGATGCGGGAGTCCATGGATCCGCGGCGCGGCTCGTCGTAGAGCACCCGGATCCCCTTGCCGCGGATCGCCTCCGCATCGCCGTCCACGTCGGCGGTGCCGAAGGCGATGTGGTGGACGCCCTCGCCGTTCTTGGCCAGCCACTTGCCGACCGCGGAGTCCTCCCGGGTCGGCTCCAGCAGCTGCAGGTAGGAGGCCCCGCCGTCGGAGGTCCCATTGATTTTCAGCATGGCCTCGCGGACGCCCTGCTCCTCGTTGACCTCGGTGTGGAACACCTCGAAGCCGTACGTGGCACGGTAGAACTCGACAGTCCTGTCGAGGTCGAAGCAGGCGATCCCGATGTGGTCGATACGCGTCAGCATGAGTCCAGTGCACCGCTCGCACGCACCGTCACGCAACGTGCGCGCGATCACATCTTCCGCCCGGTGACCCGGAGGCAACCCGTCAGTACATTGACGGAAACCATCGTTAACCTCCTCCGCTCGAAGGGGTCGCGCCCATGTCCGGTACGAACGGAAAAACCGCCGCCAGCTCAGTGATCGTCGCGGGCGCCAGGACGCCCATGGGGAGGCTGCTGGGCTCGCTGCGCTCGTTCTCCGCGGCCGACCTCGGCGGCGTGGCCATCAAGGCCGCGCTCGACCGCGCCGGCATCGGCGGCGACCAGGTGCAGTACGTGATCATGGGGCAGGTGCTCCAGGCCGGCGCCGGGCAGATTCCCGCGCGCCAGGCGGCAGTCAAGGCCGGCATCCCGATGAACGTGCCGGCGCTGACGATCAACAAGGTATGTCTGTCGGGGCTGGACGCCATCGCGCTGGCCGACCAGCTCATCCGCGCAGGGGAGTTCGACATCGTCGTGGCCGGCGGCCAGGAGTCGATGACCAACGCCCCGCACCTGCTCCCCAAGTCCCGCGAGGGCTACAAGTACGGCGCCGTCGAGATGCTCGACGCCATGGCCCACGACGGCCTGACCGACGCCTTCGAGAACATCGCCATGGGCGAGTCCACCGAGAAGCACAACACCCGCCTGGGCCTGCGCCGCCCCGAGCAGGACGAGTTCGCCGCCCTCTCCCACCAGCGCGCGGCCGCCGCCCAGAAGAACGGCCTCTTCGAGGCGGAGATCACCCCGGTGGCCGTTTATTCAGGTAAGGGGGGCCCGCAGCGCAAGGGCGAGCCGGTGCTCTTCAGCAAGGACGAGGGCATCCGCCCGGAGACCACGGCCGAGTCGCTCGGCAAGCTGCGCCCCGCCTTCGCCAAGGACGGCACCATCACCGCCGGCACGTCCTCGCAGATCTCCGACGGCGCCGCCGCCGTGGTCGTGATGAGCCGCGCCAAGGCCGAGGAGCTGGGCCTGGAGTGGATCGCCGAGATCGGCGCCCACGGCAACGTGGCCGGCCCCGACAACTCCCTGCAGTCCCAGCCCTCCAACGCCATAAACCACGCGCTCGGCAAGGAAGGCCTCGGCGTCGCGGACCTCGATCTCATCGAGATCAACGAGGCGTTCGCGGCCGTCGCCGTGCAGTCAATGAAGGATCTCGGGGTCTCCCCGGAAAAGGTGAACGTCAACGGCGGGGCCATTGCCCTCGGCCACCCCATCGGCATGTCCGGCGCCCGTATCGTGCTGCACCTCGCGCTGGAACTGAAGCGGCGCGGCGGCGGCGTGGGTGCGGCGGCGCTGTGCGGCGGCGGCGGCCAGGGCGATGCGCTGATCATCCGGGTGCCGGGCAACTGACCTTCCGAACCCACGGATCCGACGGAACGGAGCAGCCATGGCGGACGTCCCCGCACTGGTCGAGCAGGCACGGGAGGGCCGGCCGCGTGCCGTGGCCCGGCTGATCTCACTGGTGGAGGGGGCGTCGCCGCAACTGCGCGAAGTGATGGCGGCGCTCGCCCCGTTGACGGGCGGTGCGTACGTCGTCGGGCTCACCGGCTCGCCGGGCGTCGGCAAGTCGACCTCGACCTCGGCCCTGGTGACCGCCTACCGCCGGATGGGCAAGCGGGTCGGGGTGCTGGCCGTGGACCCGTCCTCGCCCTTCTCGGGCGGTGCGCTGCTGGGCGACCGGGTCCGGATGTCCGAGCACGCCTCGGACCCGGGCGTCTACATCCGTTCCATGGCCACCCGCGGCCACCTCGGCGGCCTCGCGTGGGCCGCCCCGCAGGCGATCCGCGTCCTGGACGCGGCAGGGTGCGACGTGGTGCTCGTCGAGACGGTCGGCGTCGGGCAGTCGGAGGTGGAGATCGCCTCGCAGGCGGACACGTCCGTGGTGCTGCTGGCGCCCGGGATGGGCGACGGCATCCAGGCCGCGAAGGCGGGCATCCTCGAGATCGGCGACGTGTACGTCGTCAACAAGGCCGACCGGGACGGCGCGGACGCGACGGCGCGCGAGCTCAACCACATGCTGGGCCTGGGCGAGGCCAGGGCGGCGGGCGACTGGCGCCCGCCGATCGTGAAGACGGTCGCCGCCCGCGGCGAGGGCATCGACGAGGTCGTCGAGGCGCTCGAGAAGCACCGGGCGTGGATGGAGGAACGGGACGTCCTCGCGGACCGGCGCCGACGGCGGGCCGCGCACGAGGTCGAGACGATCGCCGTCACGGCGCTGCGGGAGCGGATCGGGGACCTGCGGGGGGACCGGCATCTGCCGGCGCTCGCCGAGCGGGTGGTGAATGGTGAGTTGGACCCGTATGCGGCTGCGGACGAGCTGGTGGCTGGGCTGACGGGGGAGTAGGCCCCGGTCCCGCGCCTCGTAAGGGGCGCGGGACTGTTACTCCCCCAGCTACCGCTGGGAGGTACCCCCAGCGGCTCCGCCGTGTGGGCGCGACCAGCCACGGACGGTCCGCACTTGCGACGGGGGGTTGGGGCCCCGAACCCCTACACCCGCCCCCGCGTCGCCCGCAGATGCTGCGCCACCGGCGTCAGCGAAGCGTGAAGGGTCTTGAGCTCCTCCGCCGACAGCAGGTCGATGAAGTGCTGCCGCACCGAGGCGACATGGTGCGGCGCCACCTTCCGCATGACCTCCCACCCGTGGTCCGTGAGGACCGCGAACAGCCCGCGGCGGTCCGACTCGCAGTTCTCCCGCCGCACCAGCCCCGCGTTCTCCATGCGCGTGATCTGGTGGGAGAGCCGGCTCTTGGACTGCAGGGTGGCGGTCGCGAGATCGCTCATCCGCATGCGGTGGTCCTTCGACTCCGAGAGGTTGACCAGGATCTCGTAGTCGTTGTTGGTGAGGCCGAACGGCTGCAGGTCCCGTTCGAGCTGGTGCATCAGGAGCCGGCTCACGTCCAGGTGAGTGCGCCAGGCGCGCTGCTCCTCGTCGGTGAGCCAGCGGGTGCCGTTGTCCTGGGTGTCCTCGGTGTCCATGAATGGATTCTACCTAAGAAGTTGAATGTTTAATTAATAACGAGAGGTCATGCGTTCGACCGTCACACTCCGCAGAGTACCGCTCACAGCCCGAAGCGGCGCTGGAGGTCCCCCAGCTGGCCCGGCAGCCGCGGGTTCATTGGCTGGTTTCCGTGGTTACCCGGATGCGCGTGCGGCACGCCCTCCTGCTCCGGCGCCTCCTCGCCGACGGCCCGCTCCTCCAGCAGCTGCTCGGTCGACTGCAGCAGCACCGTACCCGCGCCGGTGAACTCGAACTGGTGCTCCTCGCCGGAGGTGCCCCCGAGCCCGGTCAGCCGCCGCACCCCGCCCATGACCCCGCGCAGGTAGTGGTGGTCGTAGTGGTGGCACGGCGACGGGCAGTCCGCCCAGCCCACCAGCGCCTGCGGGTCCACCCGGATCGGCGGCTCGGCGAAGACGACCGGGCCGTTGGAGGCGGCCACGAACTTGCCCGTGCCGATGAGCGTCAGGAAGCCCGGGACGATCGACTGCTTCAGCGCCAGCGTCGGCTGGAAGGCCAGCAGGTTCCCCGAGCGCACCGTGAGGTTGCCGTCCTCGAGGTCGTAGGAGTTGACGTCGAACGAGCGGTCCGCGAGCAGCATCTTGCCGCGGCCCTCGGCCACCACCCAGTCCGAGGCGTGCAGCGGGGAGTGGAAACAGGCCGCGATCAGCCGGTCCAGCGGGCCGTGGCCGATGCCGTGGAAGTCGATGTGCCCGTAGTAGGCGATCATCTTCCCCTTCTGCAGGAACCACTGCCCGTCGAGGTCCACGGAGAAGGCGTACGGATTGACGTTGTCGTTGACGGGCAGACTGTGCGCGTCGTGCACGACAGGGCCGTTGACGGAACCGTTCACAGCTTTTCCTCCGACGCCTGGACGTACACCGTGCCGCTGCCCGACAGCTCCAGCTGGAACGCCTCGCCCGAGCCGCGGCCCACGAACTCGCGCCAACCGAGCGCCGTGGAAAGCTTGTTGCGCACGTCGCCGCGGTGCGCCACGTAGGCCTGCGGGTCCACGTGCACCGGGCGGCCCGGCACGATCGGCAGCTCGATGAAGCCGCCGTGCGCCATCACCGCGACGGCGCCGTGCCCTTGGAGGGTGGTGGTGAACAGGCCCTGCCCGGTCACCTGGCCGCGCACCATGCCCATCACGCCGCCCTGCGACCCCATGAACATCGTGCCCTGCTGCAGCGTGCCGTCGAAGGCGAGCAGCCGGTCGGCCTCCACGTACAGCGTCTCGCCGGACAGTTCGATCACGTGGCAGTGGTGGCCGCCGTGGCCGAACATCACGGTGCCGTGGCCCTCGACGGTCATCAGCGGCGTGGCCTCGTTCGCCACGCGACGGCCGATCATCCCCATCACGCCGCCCTGGCCGCCGGCGATGCTCGGGGTGAAGGAGACGTCGCCGCGGTAGGCGAGCATCGCCCCGCGCTGGCTGAACAGCCGCTGCCCGGGCAGCACCTGGGCCTCGACCATGCGCGAATTCAGGAGCCGGAACGGCATCAGAGGTCACCGCCGATCGTGTTCCGCTCGCTGGGCTGGACGTAGACGAGCCCGTCGCCCTCGAAACGTATCTGGAACGCCTCGCCCGAGCCCTCGCCGATGAACGTGCGGAAGTTCACGCCGGACTGGAAGTGCTGGCGGAGGCTGCCGGTGTGCGCGATGTACGCGCCCGGGTCGACCTGCAGGGGCGTCTGCGGCGTCACCCGCAGGGCGATCGCCGTGCCGTCGGAGAGGACCGCCGCCAGGCCCGTGCCCTCGACGGTCGTCGTGAAGAAGCCGTTGCCCTGCGAGGCGCCGCGCAGGCCGGTGAACGTGGTGCCGGTGCGCAGGGAGGCGTCGGTGCAGAGCAGATTGCTCGACTCGACGTACAGCGTCTCGCCGTGCAGCGCCACGAGGTTGATCTCGCTCGCCCGGTCGGCGAAGTAGCAGGTGCCGTGGCCCTTCACCTCCATCACTTCCATCTGCTCGCCGGTGAGCCGGCGCGTCACCATGCCGCGCAGACCGTCGCCTCCGCCGGTCATCTTCTTGAACGTCATCTCGCCCTCGTACGCGACCATCGAGCCGTTCTTGGCCTTGACCGCATCACCTGCCATGTCGACAGCGAGAACCTTGCTCCCCTGGAGCCGAAACTGAGCCACGCGGCAGACGCTATCGGCAGGACATACCGCTCGAACAGGCCCTTGGGCCCCAGCGGCTCCCGGCGCATCCCGTACCGGATCCCGTACCGGATCCCGTACCGGACCCGGATCCTGTGATCGATTTCCGGGCTGCGACAATGGGGAACCGCTTGTGAATACCGTCACAAGCGGTGACCGATCCGCCACTGCGACCGAAGGTGCGCCCCCGTGGACATCAAGACCGCCGAATCTCTGCGCCGGCTCCGACTGGTCTCCGCCCCGGAGGCCGTCTCCTTCCTGCTCCTGCTCGTCTGCTCGATCCTCAAGCGGACCACCGACTTCAACGCGGTGCCGGTGATGGGCGCGGTGCACGGCATCCTCTTCATCCTCTACGTGATCTTCTGGATCGACGCCTGGAACAAGGCGAAGTGGCCGCTGAAGCGCGCCGCCCTCTACTTCGTCCTCTCCGTGCTGCCCACCGGCGGCTTCTTCGGCGACCGCATGCTGCGCCGTGAGGGCGAGGCGAGCGTCATCGCCGCCCGTGCCCGCAAGGAGGGTGTGGTCAACGCATGATCGTCGCCTTCTCCGTGAGCCCGCTGGGCGTGGGCGAGGACGTCGGCGAGTATGTGGCCGACGCGGTGCGCGTCGTGCGCGAGTCGGGCCTGCCGAACCGTACGGACGCGATGTTCACGTCCGTCGAGGGCGAGTGGGACGAGGTCATGGACGTCGTCAAGCGTGCCGTCGCCGCCGTCGAGGCGCGCTGCGGCCGGGTCTCGCTCGTCCTCAAGGCGGACATCCGCCCGGGCGTGACGGACGGGCTGACGTCGAAGGTCGAGACGGTCGAGCGGTACCTGGCCGCCCCGTAGGGGCGCGGGGAACTGCGCGATCAGCCACGACGCGCCCGCAGTCGAGGTTCCCCCAGCTACCGCTGGGGGTGCCCCCAGGGGCTGCGCCCCGGACCCCTGGGGTGGTGCGTCGGCTGCGG